>NZ_CP151979.1:0-302500 GCF_038593265.1 Ureibacillus sp. FSL W7-1570 | reverse complement strand
GGAATTGCCGATTCCATCGGCCACATCGATCACCATCTGCAGATGTTGCCAGTACGGGAGATTGGAACGATGCATGTAATAAGGCACCCCTTCCATAACCTCTCCAATCTGTTCATCCTGGCTGCTTAGATAGAAGTCCTCTTTTTTCATACAGATGGGGGAAGTTCCATCACAGCAACCTTCCGAATGAACAAATATGAGCTCTCCGTGTTTTGCTTTAAGATGCTGTATCATGTCCATGGCAACTTTTGTGGCAATGACTTTTCGCATTAGAAGAAGCCCATTGATCCTTTATTGTAACCGACTAAAATACATTTTGTTTGTTGGTAATGGCTAAGCATCATAAGATGGTTTTCACGGCCAATACCGGATTGTTTGTAACCACCGAATGCGGCATGGGCTGGGTATTGGTGATAAGTGTTCGTCCAAACGCGGCCTGCTTGAACGGCGCGGCCTGCTTTATAAGCCGTTTCAATGTTGCGGGACCATACACCGGCACCCAAACCATATAATGTATCGTTGGCGATTGAAATCGCTTCATCAAAGTCTTTGAATGTAGTGACAGAAAGAACCGGTCCAAAGATTTCTTCCTGGAAGATACGCATTTTGTTGTGGCCTTTGAATACCGTAGGCGCTACGTAATAACCGCCTTCCAATTCACCTTCCAATTTGTTTTGGTATCCACCGATGAGGCATTCCGCACCTTCTTGTTTACCAATTTCAATGTAAGAAAGGATTTTATCCAATTGTTGTTTGGAAGCTTGGGCACCCATCATGGTTTCAGTATCTAACGGGTTGCCAATTTTGATTGCTTTAATGCGTTCCATCACTTTTTCCATGAATTTGTCATAGATGGATTCTTGTACTAATGCACGGGATGGACATGTACAAATTTCTCCGGAGTTTAACGCAAATAATACAAAACCTTCAATGGCTTTATCTAAAAATTCATCATCTTGATCCATGATATCTTCAAAGAAAATATTAGGTGATTTTCCGCCAAGCTCTAATGTTACAGGTATGATGTTTTCTGTAGCATATTGCATGATGGAACGGCCAACTGCTGTTGAACCGGTGAACGCGATTTTTGAAATGCGCGGGTTTGTTGCAAGAGGTTTGCCCACTTCGATACCCGTACCTTGAACAATATTCAACACGCCTTTTGGCAATAAATCTTGAATCAATTCAAGCAATACACAAATGGAAGCAGGTGTTTGTTCAGCCGGTTTCAACACGATACAGTTACCTGCAGCCAAAGCCGGAGCGATTTTCCAAGCGGCCATCAGAAGCGGGAAGTTCCAAGGGATGATTTGTCCAACAACACCCAAAGGTTCATGGAAGTGGTATGCGACTGTATCTTCATTGATTTCACTGATTCCGCCTTCTTGAGCGCGAATGGCTCCTGCAAAGTAACGGAAATGATCAACCACGAGAGGGATATCCGCATTCAACGTTTCACGAACCGCTTTCCCATTGTCCCAAGTTTCTGCAACGGCGATCATTTCGAGGTTTTCTTCAATGCGATCCGCGATTTTATTTAAAATTTGTGCACGGTAAGCGACAGACGTTTTTCCCCAAGCGTCTTTTGCAGCATGCGCCGCATCAAGCGCCAACTCGATATCCTCTGCCGATGAACGTGGAACGGTTGTAAACACTTTTCCTGTCACCGGAGAAATGACTTCTAAATATTGACCTTTTACTGGAGGAACCCATTCGCCGCCAATAAAGTTTTGATATTGATCTTTAAAATGTACTAGAGCACCTTGTGTGTTCGGATTTGCATAAATCATGCGTTTCCCTCCAAAATTTATAGATTATAAGCCGTTGCAACTAGTCCGTCACAAAACTTATGAACCTATCATGCTCCTTTTTTTGAGAAAATGCAAACGTTTACGCTTATAAAAAAATTTTATTAATATATTTTAAAAATCTGATAAAAATTTAATTTTACGCATAATATATTTAAGCTGAAATATATTAAAATAATAATTATTTAAAATAATTTTAAAATAATAGCTATTCAATATTGCTTGTTCAATAAAAAAAGCATCCCCTCAATGGAGATGCTCTTTATATTTTTATAAGGATTTTACTTTATTCACGATATTTTCAACAGTGAATCCGTATTTTTCCATCACAACTTCCCCAGGAGCGCTCGCACCGAACTTGTCGATGGCAAGCACGTCTCCATCAGTGCCGACGTACTTGTGCCAACCCAATGAAGAAGCCATTTCAATCGCCAAGCGTTTTGTCACGGCTTTAGGCAATACGGACTCTTTATATTCATCGGATTGTTTATCAAAACGGTCGATGGAAGGCATGGATACAACCGATGCATCGATTCCTTCTTCACGCAACTTTTCTTGGGCCTTAACAGCCAAAGAAACTTCGGAACCAGTGGCAATTAAGATTGCATCCGGTGTTTCTTTCGTTGCCGGTGATACGACATAACCACCTTTTGCAACGCCATCTTTCGCCAATGTTGCCGTATTCTCAAGCACAGGCAAGTTTTGGCGGGACAATACTAGGACTGTTGGTTGGTCTTTTGATTGAATCGCCAGTTTCCATGCTTCACGGGATTCGTTGGCATCCGCCGGGCGAATCACTGAAACATTCGGCATTGCACGGAATGAAGCCAAATGTTCAATCGGCTCATGGGTTGGGCCATCTTCACCAACAGCGATGGAATCATGAGTGAACACATAAGTGACCGGCAATCCCATTAATGCGGACAAACGGACAGCTGGACGAACATAGTCGGAAAATACAAAGAATGTACCTCCAAATACGCGTAATCCGCCGTGTAATGCCATTCCGTTTAATGCAGCGCCCATTGCAAACTCCCGAACACCAAACCAAATATTGCGCCCTTCCGGCGATTGTGCTGAGAAGTCGCCGCCGCCTTTGATTGTTGTTTTGTTGGAACCTGCCAAATCGGCGCTTCCACCGAAGAAGTATGGGATTTTTTTCGCTAAAGCATTGATCGCTTCACCGGAAGAAGAGCGGGTCGCAATGGATTTGCCAACTTCATAAACAGGAAGCTCTGCATCAAAGTCTTCAGGAAGTTCACTATTCATTGCTTGAATGAACTGTTTTGCAAGTTCCGGATACTCATTTTGATATTTTTCAAATGTTGCATTCCATTCAGCCTCAGCTTGTACTCCAATTGCTTCAATGGCCGTTTTGAATGTTTCGTAAACTTCTTCCGGAATATTAAATGGCTCATGGTTCCAGCCGTAAAATTCCTTCGTCAATTTAAGTTCGTCGGCTCCTAATGGCGCACCGTGTACGTCGGATTTGCCTGATTTATTTGGTGAACCGTAGCCAATGATTGTTTTGACTTCAATTAATGTAGGTTTCCCTTTGGATTGTTTCGCTTTTGCAATGGCTTCATTGATGGCATCCACATCTGTGCCATCTTCCACACGCAAGTAATTCCAGCCGCACGCTTCAAAACGTTTTTGAATATTTTCAGAAAACGCTTTTGAAAGGTCGCCGTCCAATGAAATGTCATTGGAATCGTAAAGGACGATCAATTTTTCAAGTTGCAGATGTCCGGCCAATGAAATCGCTTCGCCAGCGACACCTTCCATTAAATCTCCGTCACCACAAAGGGCATAGGTATAATGGTCGACTATATCGTACCCCGGTTTGTTGTACATCGCTGCGAGATGGCGCTCAGCCATTGCCATACCTACTGCCATCGCAATGCCTTGTCCAAGGGGACCAGTCGTAGCTTCCACTCCTACAGTATGGCCGTATTCAGGATGCCCTGGCGTTTTTGAACCCCATTGGCGGAAGTTTTTAATTTCTTCCATGTCCAAGCCATATCCGCTTAAATGAAGCAAGCTGTATAACAACATGGATCCATGACCTGCGGAAAGAATGAAACGGTCGCGGTTGAACCAATTCGGATTTTTCGGATTATGGCGCATTTGTTTCGTCCACAATGTATAAGCCATTGGAGCCGCACCCATTGGAAGTCCTGGATGCCCTGAGTTCGCTTTTTCAATCGCGTCAATGGATAAAGTTCGGATTGCATTAATTGCTAATAAATCCGCTGTAGTTGTCATTTTTTGACATCCTTTCTCGTGCTAAAAATAGTTCCGTATTCAGTTTAGACAACATTTCCATAGAAAACAATCTATTTTTTAGGAATATTGTGTGTTAGCTTACATTTATTTGACATCACCAGGACTTCGTCAATTTAATCGGTTGCGGCGAAGTTGTTTTATTTTTTCCGGTGTAACATCATTTCCTTCAATATCAAAAATTTGCACGTTTTCGATGGTCTTTCTGAAAGATTCCCGGAAAGACTCCAAATATTCCTTCCGAAGCAATGTTCGCTCTTTTGCTTCCTCTTCCGTCAATTTGCCCTCTCTTGCTTTTCTTGTTAATTCATTGATACGGTCGATCTTTTCTTTTGGTAACATTCAATCACACCTTTCCCTTTCAATACAAAAAGAATATGAAAAAAAGACCCGAAGTGCAAGCAGATTAGCCTTCAAGTCTTTCTTTATATTCCATATATCTGCGGTGAACGGTTGCTTTGCTCACATCATATCCCAATCCTCTTAAAGTGGATGCAATTTCTTGAAATGTCAACCCCTTTTCCCGCAGCTTGACAATTTCTTCAACAGGAACTTCAATCCGGCCCCTTCCCTCACGATTATGTTTATTTTTGAAATTCCGTTCGGGACGATATCCGTTTTCAACGGCCCGGCGCATTCCCCGCTGAATTTTTGCATTATGTATTTTCCGTTGATACTCCTCTACAATCGCTAATATTTTCAACAGCATTTCGTCCATTTCGTTCAATTTCAATGGACCGGCATCATTAAGGGAATATACATCCGTCTCGCTTTTTTTAAGCAAATGCAGTACCGCTACCCGGGCATGTCCACGGCCTAATCGGGTTTCATCCTGTACGAAGACAGCAGAAATTTCATTTTCCGAAATATAATCCAGCATTTCAAGCAGTCCATCACGATCTACATCATAACCGCTGTGGCAATCTTCAAATATATTATCCACACGAAAGCCCAAACTTCGGGCATATCGTGAAAGCTCTTCCTTTTGCCGTTCCAGGGAAGTTTCCTGTTCAGCTTTTTCCGTACTTACTCTTGCATAAATAACCGCCTTGTTATTTCCCATTATCGTTTGCTCGCTACCTTTACTGATTGAATTTCATCCTCTTCATTAATGGCAATATAGATCGCATCTTTCGGAACCGGGATCATCAACGTTTCTCCGGCAATGATATGTTCTCCGTCAAGATTGTTTTCAACCGCCACCATCCGAATCCAATCCTCTTTCGTCAAATTTCCTTTATAGCGATCCGCCAATGTCCAAAGGGTATCGCCTTCTTTGATTGTAATTTGTTCGAAAGTCAATTCCCCTTCATCTGTAATAAAAATATAAGCAATTATGATTAAAGAAACAATAATCAGCACTTTTAAGTAATGATTTCTTTGTAACCAAGCCATAATTTTCTTCCCCTTTTACGAATGTTTGTTCCGAATATCTGTTCTTACTTTAATACGAACGTACGTTTTTGTCAAGAGTGTTTTTCGAACTTGTGTTTGCATTCTCCGAGATTCATTGCTATACTATATGTAAAATATGTAAAACTATTCACATTAGAGGTGACCACGATGGAAAAGCTGTCAAAAAGGCAAAGAGATATTTTGGAATTTATAAAGAAGGAAGTTCGGGCAAAAGGATATCCTCCATCCGTTCGGGAAATAGGTGAGGCGGTTGGGCTTGCCTCCAGCTCAACAGTACATGGTCACCTTACGCGCCTGGAACAAAAAGGATATATCCGAAGAGACCCGACAAAACCTCGGGCGATTGAAATATTGGATGGTGAAGAAGAACCGCAAAAACAATCGGTAATTCATGTGCCTTTGGTTGGCCGGGTGACTGCCGGAAGCCCAATTACAGCGATCGAGAACATCGAGGAATACTTTCCTTTACCTGACGCATACGGAACAAGCAACGATCAATTATTCATGTTGGAAGTGATGGGAGATTCGATGATTGAAGCAGGGATTTTGGACGGGGATTATGTCATTGTAAAGAAAACATCCACTGCGAATAATGGGGATATTGTAGTTGCCATGACCGAAGAAAATGAAGCGACCGTGAAACGTTTTTATAAGGAAAAAGACCACTTCCGCCTTCAACCGGAAAACTCGGCGATGGATCCGATTATTGTGGATAAAGTGACCATCTTGGGAATCGTTGTTGGTTTGTACCGAAGATTTCATTAATGAAATAAAAAAACTCGCAATCTCTTAATTGGAATGCGAGTTTTTTTATTTTATTTTTTTCTACAGACATCAACAAATGCTTCAAATAACTTCTTTGAAACCTCTTCGCCGCAAATGGCCAATTGTTCCGGATGCCATTGAACGCCCAGACAGAACGGAGCCGTTTGATGTTCCACCGCTTCCACTATGCCATCGCTTGATACTCCGACAACCCTGAGATCTGCCGCAACATCCTTAATCGCCTGATGATGGAAGGAATTTACTGAGATTTTGTCCGATTGAACAATTCGGCTCAATCGGCTTTGTTTTTGAAGCTGTACAAAATGGGACGTTTCAAAGCGGGGAGAGGTTTGGGAATGAAGGAGAACCTTTCCTTCCAATTGATCATAAATATCCTGGTAAATGGTTCCCCCAAGCGCCACATTCAATACTTGCAAACCACGGCAAATGGCAAGAATCGGAATATGGTGTTGGATCGCCAGTTTTGTCCATTGGATTTCCCGTTCATCCCGTTTCGTGAAGACCCTTCCCAACTTTGGAAGCGGTTCTTCTCCAAAGAAAATTGGATTGATATCCCCTCCGCCGGTAAGCAATAACCCATCAATTGTACAAATCATCCGGTCGCCAGCCGATTCTTCGGCATATGGCAGGCAGACTGGGACTCCTCCCGCATCCACCACCGCTTTCACGTACGCCTCATTAACCTTATATATCCCATCATCCCAATCCAACGTGATGCCAATTATCGGTTTTATGCAGGTTTCCTCCTTTATGGCTAAAATATTCCTGACCAAAGGCAAAGAGTTTGAACATTTCTTACTTTAAATGCTGCATATTCCGATTGTTTTCGACATCTTTTGCTTCATAGTGACAAAGGTTTGACAGAAAAAAGATTCATTTTTACTAATAGAGATTCGGACCGGAATAGAGCTTTCTGCTTACAATGGGAAAAGAGCATCTTCCAATTCCATAAATTATTATTTTCACTATAGCAATATTTAAAGATATTTCTTTTTCAATCACTAATAATTCTGTTAATTAATAGTTTTTTATTATAATATAACCAGTTCATCAAAAATAATAGGTCGTGCGGCCTTTTGGATTTTTAGAAAAAGTTACTATTTATCCATAAATACTATTAAGTAATTTTATACCATTGACGGTAATATTGAGAAATTTTATATTCATTATGTAAGATGTCTGTACTACTCCGATTCGAAGATCATTCTTCGACAAAAGTAAGACAGGCTATACATAATGCTGGGAGGTGTAGTCATGGAATTACTAGGAAACTTATTACAATTAGTACTTGGTTTACTTAACAGCCTTTTAGGCGGTCTTCTTTAATCCTGACAAACAGAAAGTTTCTTTATAAGCTTTCTGGACAAGCTGTTCTTTATTTCAATTTGGAATACCCAGCTTAAGCTTTTAGCTGGCATAAGTAAGATATGGGATGAACTTATGCCGGCTAATTTTCTTTTCAGGTCAACATGCAAATGATGTCGACAAAATTCATCTTGCATAGTAAATCCTTCATCATCATATTTTTGAATTTTTTATGAACCATGTTTGAAGAGCCTTTTCTGATTGACAAAGGCCGTAAGTTGAATACTGTCTCTCTTTCCAATTTATAATAAGTTCCCTTTTATACATAACATCCTTTAAAAGGATCAAAGAACAGAGAAAGGGCAGTTACCCTTAAAATCAGTTCCAATTACACAATCCAATCAGTTTGCTGGTATAAAGTCCCTATCGGAGAGGTTGGGGCTTGTACCAGCTACTATTATTTTTGAAAAATCTCCCAACAACATAATTCTTTATGACTATTCATAGAGAAACATTACTTTATCATCTTTGGTTAGCTCATCAAACCATATGAATTTTCTGTTACAATATTACTCTTTCTTTATTGTTTTTACCATTTTTACGCTTATAATGTCAACATGGAAATTTTATTCGGTATCCGTTTCTTTTTGTCTTCAAATCTTATTAGCCCTGCCCATCTTCAACGAATAGCATAAACTTCTGATTTTCGTTTCACCGCTTATCCGCTTTTTGAATTTTTCCGGAAACCCTTCAAAATTCACACCATTGCATTTTCCAATAAAAAAACACCCCAAAAGTCAGCTTTTCCAGTCCAACTTTTGGGATGCGGATTCATCATCTATCCATTATCCACCATATTATTAAAGCTCCAAATCAGCAGAGGTTTCTACACTTTAAAACAAATTCCAATACCATCGGATCATTGCATCGCCGTAAAAATATACAATGATGGCCGCAACGGCAATGGATGGCCCAAAAGGAACCGGGACTTTGCGGCTTTGCTTGCGAACTTTGATCACAATGATTCCAACAATCACGCCAATAACACTGGCCAAAAACAATGCGAGCAATGTCTTCACGGTTCCCAAAACCAGCCCAATTAAGAAAAACAGCTTAATATCGCCTCCACCCATTCCGCCTTTTGAGATCACAGCAATGAAATATAAAATGCCAAATCCGGCCGCAGCACCGAGGAGGGAATCCCACCACGGTTCAAGGGGGGAAGCGATACGGCCGATGATCAGAAAAGGCAGAAAGAAAAGAAGCACTTTATCTGGAATGATCATGTATTGAATATCCGAAACGACGATTATGGCCAATAATGAAATGAAAAAGAGTGCAACGGCCAGTTCAATCGATAGTCCAAGCAACAGATAACTCCATACGAAAAGCACTCCGGTTAGTAGCTCTGTTGCTACATAAATGGGTGATATTTTGGCGCCGCATGTCCGGCATTTTCCATGTAAAAAAATGTATGAAAACACCGGAATCAAATCGATGGCGGTTAACCGTCTTTGACATTTCGGACAATGGGACGGCGGCGTAATGATGGACTCCTTTAACGGAACACGAAGTCCCACAACGTTATAAAACGAGCCTAACACAATCCCAAACAGAAAGAAAAAAACAGAATACAAAATATCCATAAAAGCGCTCCTCACAATTCCAATCGATTACACATCCCCTTCATAATAGAAGGTTGTCACTTGGATTGTTGCTTCGATGCTGTCTTCCGGATTTTCGGCGAATTCATTTTCTTCACCTGGCAATGAAAAATCGATGATATCGATGTGCATGATACGTTCAATTTTTTCAATTTCTTTAATAAAGTTTACTAAATGCTGAAAGTCCGGAGATTGTACGTCAATTTCAAAGGTGATTAATTTCAATTCTGGCGGCAAGGATTCATTATCGATCGGAGAAACTGGTGCTTCATCTGATTCTTCTTCGTTTTCTCCTTGAGATGTTCCTTCATTTTCCCCATCACTTTCATCCTCTTCGGCAGAAGCATCCGGCCGGTCAAATCCGGAATCAGCAACAAGCGTATCATAGTTGTTAAAATCGATGGATAAAATTTTTGTTCCTGAGACGTATTGAGTTTCTTCTATATTTAATACCAAATCGTCCAAGTTTCTTGTTTGAGGCACTTTTTTCCGCATTTCAAAAATTGTTGCCTGATCGAGGTTTTTCGATGCGTTGATCTCCTCGATTTGCTGCTCGAGCGATGATATTTCCGAGCGGGTTGATTCAATGGACGATTCAAGAGATTCAACCTCTTCTTTTTTCGGCAGAATTATATAATAGTAGAAAGCAAATAACAGTGCTGCTATGAGGACGATCAACAATAAAGTGGTCGAATTTTTCCCACTTAATGACTTCATTGGTTACCACCTCCAGCAGCTAAAGCATTTTGATTGATCAACAAAGTAAATTTGACCGCATAACGTGGAATTTCATTGAAATTCGCTTTCCCTTCCACTTCCTGATTGCCAAGCTCAAAATGCTCTATGGATGAAACTTGTGCATCAAAGAAATATGTACTGCTTGATAATCGGGATAAATATTTGGAAATATCACTTAATGTTTCAAAATCCATGGACACTTCCGCCGTTTGCGCATCAAAGGCATATTCCCTCAAATAAGAATGTCCGGGCTGCAAACGAATCGTTTCATCAAGAATCGGTGAAACCGGATAAGAAATCGCTTCGACAAAATCAACCGATTGCTTTAATGAACCAGTGTCAACCGATATGCTGTCCAGTTCCGCTTGAAGCCGATTCCGCTCATCAATCACCCGCTGCTCCTCGCTCCGCAAATCGGCAATTTCACCACGATAATTAAAATACTGGAACACAAAGAATGCAACAAAGAGCAACGCGATAATGGATAATACAATGTATACAGTTTTGGATGTGGACTGCCTTCGATCAACTTTCGGCAACAGGTTAATATCCGGTATCATCATTTAACCTCCTTTAAGGCAAGTCCAAGTAATGCTGCATGTTTTGCCTTGAATCCTGGATAATGCTTTTTCATGAATTGGTCATTAATGAGTTTGATTGGCAACTCGAAATTTTGCTTCAAATGGGAATGGATGTTATTGAGATTCGGATTGTCCCCCATAACGATGATTTCATCGATTCCATTTTGTTCCTTGCTGATGGAGAAACGGAAGAAATCCATAATTCGCTCCAGCTCCAACATTTGATCGGTAATCAGCATGCGGTATTCATCAAACTCTCCCAAATAGGAGAAATCCAATTGATGTTCACCCGCTTCCTTCGCCTTCCATTTGCTCAAATCTGTATCCAGCGGCTGAAATCTTTGGAATTCAACATTCCCTTTTGAATAAATGGTAATGGACAATTCATTGATCAGCCAATTTGTAAGCAGATAGGTTTTTGTGTCATCCAAAAGGTTCATGGATTCGAGCAATCTCAAATTACAGAGGGCCCGGACATCCGCAGCTTCCGGGTACGTATGTATATCCAAAAGCAAATTTATGTATTGGTTCACCGGTTCGGAGTTGGCGGCAAACATCATGGCCTTGCCGTCCCCTTCCACCGGGTCAAATACATCGATCAACGGATCATCAAATGGAAGGTGAATCGAATAGCCAATCTCCATTTCCGCATATTCCCTCAATTTTGAAGGTTCCACATCGTCCGGATGCTCGAAAGCTTTCAGCAGAATGAAAGAATCCGGTACGATGAAGCGGACAGATTGCTTTTTTCCTCTCCACAGGGGGGACAGCTCTTTCAGCAGATCAAACAACGCCATTTCATCCTTGATTTCGGACTCGGCAATCACCCCTTCCGGTATGGCAATTTCAAATACTTCCGCCTGCGATAGATCCGGGCCCTTCATTACGAGGGAGCGAAGTACGTAATCGTTGATTTCAATGGAAACATGCGACTGATTCTTTCGTCTAAACATACGCAGGGCTCCTTTGGTTAAATTTAAAAACTAATGAACTTTATTAATTCATTAGTTTCTCAATGGAACACCCAATATGGAATTGGGTGTTCTTTGAAAAACTAATTGGAGTTAGAAGAAGCCTCTTTGATTACTTTATCACCATCAGAACTTCCTTTATTAGTATCTTTATTAATATCATCAATTGAAGCTTTATTAAATTCAACTGTTTTATTTCCTGAGTAAACAATAGGATCTGTTGTAAGCTTAATTTTTCCATTCTCTTTATTAATTGTTACAGTTTCTGCTTTCTTCAATGCACCGGCAGTGTCCAAATATCCTTCAGATTCTAATTTTGCTAGTGTCACCTCTGCTTTATCATCATTTTCTGTAAAATAAATATTTGCCGCATTCAAAACATTGATGGCATCAGCTTTGACCCCGTTATATTTGGAGTTTTCAATGATGTTTCCGATAGCCGGAATGGCGATTGCGGCAACAATTCCTAAAATCACCACTACCGCCAGCAATTCAACCAATGTCAAACCTTTTTCGTTTTTCAAACGTTTTTTCAACAATTTTTTCATATGTATTCCTCCTCCAATTTTTTTATGTGTGATGTGGTCGTTATGATTATGTACGTGCGTTTCCTTCAGCGTTCTCACCTCCTTACAATGGAATGATGCATTTGATTTATATTACATTTGTTCGTATAAACTGAACATCGGCAAGAAGATGGATGCAACGATTCCACCGACAATGACTGCCAGAAAGAGAATCATGACCGGTTCAATCAGAGACTTCAACGTATTGACAGTGCGGTCGACTTCCTCCTCGTAAAACTCCGCCGCTTTCTGGAGCATGAAATCGAGGGTTCCCGTCTTTTCCCCGATGGATACCATCGATGTCACCAGCGGAGGAAACAGCCAGCTTTTTTCCAAAGGTTCCGTCAAAGTGCTCCCCTTCTCTAGGCTGTTCCGCGCTTCTTTCACCACTTTCCCGATGACCGGGTTGCCGATCACCTTTTCCACAATCGTCAAACATTCCAAAATCGGTACGGCACTGCTGAATAATGAAGAAAGGTTGGACATCATTCTTGAAAGTGCGGACTTTTGCAATAATGGTCCGAAAATCGGAATTCTTAACAATGTATAATGCACACCATAGTGAAATTTCCCGTTATTTTTATATAGGTAGTAAAACACCAACACAATAATAAGAATCGCGCCCAGCACGCTCCACCAATAATGTTGCAATATTTCGCTGATTTTGATGGTAAAGATCGTAATGGCCGGCAGCTCGGCACCCATCGACTCAAAGGAATCGATAAAAGATGGGACTATGACCACCATCATAAATACGGCTACCACGATGGTCAGTACAAGCAATACCAACGGATATGTCATGGAAGATTGCACTTTTTTCTTCAAGTTGTACTGCTTTTCAAATGTTGTCGCCAATTTGTCCAAAATCGTATCCAGGTTTCCGGTCACTTCAGCGGACATCATCATGTTGACGAACAAATCCGGAAACACTTTTGGATGTTTTTTCGTCGCTTTCGAAAAAGAGAGACCCGACCGGAGATCTTCCTCCACCTGTTCCAATGCCCTCTTTAACGGTTTGCTTCTCGTTTGGCGGGCCAATATATTCGTCGCATCAACGACTGAAACCCCCGCCCGGATCAATGTGGCAAATTGACGGCAATAAATGACGAAATCCTGATTTTTTACTTTCGATCTGCCCAGATTGAATTCTTTGTCAAGAATGTTCGAAGATTCATTGATTTCCCGGGGATTGATGCCCCGCTCCCTGAGCTTTGCGATTGCCGCTTTTTTGCTCGGGGCATCAATTTTCCCCTTCGTCAACTCTCCCCTTCTCGTCCTTCCAACATACCTGTAAATGGTCACCGGTAATCACCAACGTTCATGTATGGTTTGACTTCTTCCAACGACACTTGCCCTTTTGCAAGCAATTCCTGGATTGAATGTTGCATCGTATGCATACCCAACGCCCGGCTTGTTTGCATAATATTTGGAATTTGTTCAATTTTTTCACTGCGTATTAAATTTTTTACAGATGGCACGGCAACAAGAATTTCCGTTGCCGCCACACGGCCTTTTTTATCTTTTCTGACGAACAGACGCTGTGAAATGACGCCTTCCAATACACTGGCCAATTGCGAACGAATCTGATTTTGCTGATGGGGCGGAAAGACATCGATGATACGATTGATCGCGGACGGCGCATCCAATGTATGAAGAGTTCCAAACACCAAATGTCCGGTTTCCGCAGCCGTGATTGCCGTTGAGATGGTTTCCAAATCCCTCATCTCCCCGACGAGAATCACATCCGGGTCTTGCCGCAACGCCGCTCTTAAGCCGGTGGCGAAATTTCTTACATCTGTACCGACTTCCCGTTGATTCACAATCGAATTTTTGTGAGAATGAATAAATTCAATTGGATCTTCAAGGGTGATAATATGTTTTTTCATTGTTTCGTTAATATGATTGATCATTGCCGCCAAGGTCGAAGATTTCCCGGAACCTGTAGGACCTGTGACCAATACAAGCCCTTGTGCTCTTTCCGCCAAATCAAATAGCACTTTTGGCATTTCCAAAGATCTAATCGTCGGAATTTTGGTAGGAATCAACCGGAATGCGATTGCCGGCGCATTTCGCTGTTTATAAACATTTACACGGAATCGAACGTTTTCATTGTATGTATAATTAAAATCGGCATCACCTTTTATTCGATATCCCTTCAACTTGTACTTGGGCAAAAGCTGATTGACCATCTCTTCAATTTCTTCGGCAGAGAATTCCACATCCCCAAATTTCTCCAACATTCCGTGGATCCGGAAAATCGGCGGTGTTCCGACAGTGATATGTATATCCGAAGCATTATTTTCAAAAGCGCTTCTCAGAATATCTTCTATTGAAATATTCATAGCTCATCCCTTTCTATTCAACCGTTGCCACGCGTAATACTTCTTCTGTTGTTGTCAGTCCATCCAATACTTTCAAGAAACCGTCCCCTAGCAAAGTACGATAACCTTCGCGCTTCATGTAAGCCATTATCGCCGCAATCCCTTTCCGCTGTGATATGTATTCTCTTACCGTCCGATCTATCGGCAATATTTCATGAATCGCAATTCTTCCTTTATAACCTGTATGGTTGCAGGCAGGACAGCCGCGCCCCCTGAGCACGTTCTCAATCTGCAAACCTTCTTTGGCAAACAGTTCCTTTTCCCTCGAGGTTGCCGGCACCGTTTCCGCACAGTCACGGCAAACCCGTCTTACTAAACGTTGAGCCACTACACCAACTACGGAAGATGCAATCAAGAACGATTCAATGCCCATATCTTCCAGTCTGGAAATCGATTCAACGGCATTGTTCGTATGGAGCGTGCTTAAAACCAAGTGTCCGGTCAGCGATGCCCGGGTTGCAATTTGCGCAGTTTCCAAATCCCTTATTTCTCCTATCATAATAATGTCCGGGTCTTGTCGGAGAATGGAACGCAATCCTGCCGCAAAGGTCAATCCCACTTCTTCTTTCACTTGAATTTGATTGATTCCTTCCAATCGGTATTCCACCGGATCTTCAACGGTAATGATATTGACGCCTTCTTTGTTCAGTTCAGATAAGGCCGCGTACAATGTCGTCGATTTCCCGGAACCGGTAGGGCCAGTGATCAATACGATGCCATTCGGTTTGGATATCATGTTTCTGAACAATTGTTCATTCAGTTTGCTGAATCCCAATTTATCGATGCTTGTTGCCGCATTGCTCAAATCGAGGATCCGCATCACAATTTTTTCTCCGTAAATTGTGGGCAATGTCGACAACCGGATATCCACCGGTCGGAAATTGATCGTCGTTTTAATGCGGCCGTCTTGCGGAATGCGATTTTCCGTAATATTTAAATTCCCCATGATTTTTATGCGGGCTGTAATCATATTTTGCATATGTTTCGGGATTGAACGTTCAGTTCTGAGAACCCCGTCAATCCGGTACCTTACACGGAAATCCGTTTCTTGCGGATCAAAGTGAATATCACTCGCCCTTAACAACACCGCATTGGAAATCAACTGATTCACCAAGCGGACAATGGGTGAATCATCATCGGTTATCTGTGTATCCGCCGCTTCGTTCGCATCAATGTTTATGTCAGCCATTGCCGCATCCATTGATTCCTGCAAATCGTAATATTTGGCAATCGTTCGATACAAATCGTCTTTCGCCGCAATGCCCGTCTCTATATGGCACCCGGTTGCCATCCTCACTTCTTCGATGGCGAAATAGTCCATCGGGTCCGCCATGGCGATGAACAATTTATTTTTATCCCGCCGTATAGGCATTACTTGCGCCCTTTTTGCCAATTCCGCCGGCACGAGTTGGAGCACTTCCGGATCGATTGGATATTGGCTCAAGTTGATATGGGGAACACCCAGTTGGAATTCGAGCACTTCTATCAGTTGTTGCTCTGTCAATATATTTTCACGGATTAAAAAATCTCCCAACTTTTCATCGCTTGACTTATTTTTCAATGCGTATTCGAGTTGTCCGGGTGTTATGACACCTGCTTCAACGAGCAAATCCCCGAGCCGCTTGCGATATTTCATATGTTTCCCCTCGCTTTCTATGAAGTTACTAAATTCCCACCCTTGTCATAGTAACTTCCAGGAGGTAATTCGTCTTTATTTTTGTCCTTGTCTTGATTGGAATTGCCGTCAGTTTTATTGTTGTTTTGTTCAAAATCAGGCAGTCCGTTTCCATCCAAATCCAAGTTGTCCACGTTGCCGGAATTTGGACCCGTTTCTTCTTCAGCCGATTCTTTCGGTTGAATGGCTGATTTTAACACGATCCGGTTTGTCGGCGCATAATAATCACGACTAATTTCTTCAGTTTTTTCTTCACCGTTGCTATCCGTCATTGTTCTTGTAACGGTCACCCGAAGTCCTTGTTTTCCTTCTTGAATCAATCTGGAACTTCCCATCGGCAAATCTTTTGAAAATCTGTTGATGATTCGGGGAGCAATCGTTTGCTGTTGAACGGAAACCCGAACCGTTACATCTTTCACACTGGAATACAACTCTACTTTTAAATTTTCTCCTTCGACGGACATTTTCAGTAAATATGGATGTTTCGATACGTTGATAAATTGCAGATCTTTCTCACTGAACGCATCTACGGAGACGTTCAATCCCGGCTGTAAATAACCAGGTAATTCTTTTTGGGCATGTCTCTCCATAATTTCGATATTTGCCTGCAAAACGGTGTTGTAAATCATCGATCCGACAAAATTTAAACCTTCCGTATTTGCGGAATCCGTCAAATTTTCCAACACTGTTAATAGTGAAAAAGCTTCGTTCGGCTCTAATATGTATTCGTTCAATTCTTCCGCCAATGCTTGTACACCTTTTGTATTGGCTGGAATTTTTTCAATGGACAATGCGATTCTCTCATTCTCCAATTGTGTGGTGTCTGTTACAACCGCCTCAATTTCATGAGACTCCAAGTATGATGCTTGCGCTAAAACCCGTTTATATGTATCTTCCGTATCCCAAATGGTTATGTATGATATTTGTTCTTTGATAGATTCACTATCTGAAATATGTATCGGAATATGTACAACTTCTTCTGATTTCCAAAAAAGATAGAAAGGTTTATCTGTTGAATCTCGATATTCATCGATCGCCCGATCAATATCAAATATGATTTCTTGCGGGTCAATGCTCAGTTCTTCACCTCCACCCCGGATGACGATCGGCTCTGATGCCCATTCATCAATGGCATTTTCCAGCACTTTTTTTATTTCCTGATCTTTCAGACCGGAAACATCAATGCCACCAATGGTAGAACCATTCGATCGCTTCTCGTCCGCAAAAGCTGTCAAATAGGATTGTGCCGGAATCAGTAAGCAAACCAAGACAGCAGCCACCAGGACGAAGGTGAAAGCTTTACGTGATTTTATAGTTTTCAAACTATCCACCTCATTATTTTATGTTATTTTTTTATTATTTTTAGTTGAAAAATACTATTTTTTATTCCATTTTTCCCTGCCTTTTCTAACTCAAAAAAAGAATACAATAATTTTCAAACTTTTGTATCATACTTTTTTCCTATTTTATTAAAATTTTTTAAAAATCCGATAGAAACATGTGCAACTAACTAATTATTTTTACATAAACTGGAATTTGATGTTATACTTAATATAATAGTACCCTTATACTAAGCATTATATTCATTTAGACTTTATTATTTTTATATAATTTTGTACATTCCTTTTCATAATTGTTACAATTTTTTGCCTAACCAAGAAAATCATGAATTTTAAATCGAAATTTGTGACAATGAAGGGACATTCTTTTTGCACCACTGGCATTTTTTTGTGTTTTCGTTTACATTGAAAATAGATTTCATTCCATACCGAAGTAGGTGTAACTTATGAAATATCTTTCCAATCAAAGAGGCGGCAAACCTCTCATTATCACAGTCATCACTCTTGTCATTATTTTTCTTATCTCTGCAGTTGCGATTGTTTATTTTACAATCAAAGATCAAAACATCGAATTTTCCGAAGAAGAGATTGCCGAGGCGACCAAAGTGGTGGAATCGGAATTGGATAAGGCTTATGCCGTTGCAAAAGAATATCCTTTCGAGAAACGGTTTGAAGCGATACAATCAATCGGTTATCGCGAGCCAAAGGAAGGCGAATACGCCATCTTCACTTTTGAAAAAGAATATGATGAAGATGATGAATATTACGTAATATTAAAAATGAAGCCCCATGCGCAATTTGAAAATTTATCAGTAGTGACTGTAGCCATATTTGATAAGAAAAACGGCGCTCTAATCGTGGAAAAACAAAATGTATTGAAATGGGAAAAGCAAGAAAATCAATCTTAAACTCTTCCCGTAAAACCGGAACAAACCCTGCCTTTCGCGATGCAGGGTTTGTTTTTTTATTCAAAGGGTATATATAAATATATCTTTCGGACTATTACATTTTCTTGGTTTCTTTTGCAATAATATAAAAGAATCATTTTGTCAAAGAATCTCAAAACAATTTCTGTTTAATCTAGTAGATTTGTTGTTTGGAATAAACTATATTTTAGTTGTTCTATTTCTATTTTCACATTATTGATTTGATTTTTTTATCTACTACGACTAACTATGACTTAAGGAGTGGCAAAATATGAAGCTTAATGAAAAGGGGCTGACCCTCGTCGAAGTGGTCGCCAGCCTCCTTATCATAACGATTGTTTTATTAAGCGTTGCCCAACTCGTTATTCAATCGAATAAGACCAATTCGATTAATAACGAAAAACTGGTTGTGATTGATTTGGCGGAAACCATTTTGGAACGGCTGAAAGCGGAAAATCACATCGTAAAAGAAGCAATCGAAACAGCTTCCAATCCGGATCAGGAAGTTGAAATCCCCTTAAGCTCCATTAATATGGAAAATCTTTCGACCAAAAAAATCAATGGGAAAGATTGCTATTTTGTTGAAATGAATCATGAAACATATCAAGTGAGCGCCTATGCGAGGAAAGCAAACAAACAAGAAATAAGCGATTTCGGCTTAAGACCGGTTGTTGTAAAAGTAAAACGGGTGGAGATCATTACGAATGGAACAACCAGCATCAAAGATTTGATTGGAAAAAGCGAAATAGAAGGATATGTTGAACTATGATGAAAAATTGGAATTCAAAGGGAATGACATTAGTAGAAGTGTTGGCGGTATTGGTGTTGGGTACAATAATTGCCCTTTTGGCTTTCAATGTGTTATTTGGCATGTTCTTTAATCACAAAGAAAAAATAATCACTTCCGCCAATGTACGGGATGTCGCGGATTACTATTTGGAGAATTTGTCAAATTATATTTTTTCCCTCAGTGAAAACAATGTGGAAAAAATCGTTCAATCGGAGACTGAAGGGTATTATATCGTCGAAAAAGATTCGCCGGCAAACATCACCGGATTTAAAAATGATGGCGGAATGGTTTCACTCTATGTCGGAGGTGAAAAGATTGAATCCTCGTATCCAGACATCAAAATTTCCGACTTCCCTAATACAAAAATTGTAAAAGAAAGAAACAACATCTATAAAATCACTTTGACCCTTGAATACAACGGTAAATCCAAAACCTTTAACAAAGAAGTCCATTCTATACCTTAGTTTTTAAGGAGGGAACATAATTGAAATCCCAAACAGGAAACACCCTGCTTTTTGCCATAATGGTATTAATGCTCGGTTCAGTCATCGCGCTCACGTTAATCGGCATGTCCATCAACGGCACCGCCCGAAATGAACACCGGGAAAATTATAACCAGGCCAAAAAAAATGCGGAAAGCGGGATTGAGCATTTAATCGCCAGTATGGAAAAGGATTTGGAAAGCAAGATTCCATCGCCGGGAATTGATACAAATCATAATAAAACAGCGAGTTTCAGAAATGACTTTATGGATATTTTAAGTACATATAGTTGTCCACCAAACGAAGAGAAGGATTACGAAAAATATTATATACATAACAAAGATGGAAGTACTTGGTATGCCACTTGCGTCCAATATGACGAAAAAGAAAACAAAGAATATAAAAACAAAATCGATCAGCTTTTAAACAAAAATGATTTCTACGTCCCAATCACCATCAAAAGCAGAGGTTTTGCTGACGGCGAAGAAAAAGTGATTATCGCTGAAGCGAAGTTCGGGGTGACATATAAAAACTATCCAAGTATATTGGATTTCGCAGTGGCAACCCATCCCAGCACCCTTCCAAAAGAAGATCCGAACTATAAAAGCGAATCTTTGATTTTAAACGGCGGTATACAAATTAAAGGGAATGTGTATACTAACGGAAATATTGCGGTGGCCAATCGCGCATATGCACCTAAAATCGACGCCGATGAAGGCGGAAATCCATGGAAATCTACAATTTACCCTGAAATTAAAGGCATTAATAATGAACCGGCTCAAATTTATATGAATCCTGACAAGTCCCTTTTTAATTTAAAAAAATGGGAAATAAGCAGCAGCTGTAAACGATCCGAAGAAGCAAAAAATTTAATTAATGGATTAAAGAAATTAATGGATAAGCTGGGGGACACTCCTAAAAGTTTGATCAATCTTGTATCGGTTATTGCTTTTGGATACTATACCGTACCTGATAAGTATTTTACATATTATGACTTGCAACATTACAAATTTGATGAACATACTTCCCAAAACGATCAATGTTTTTACAAAAAATATTCCATCAAGGATATAGACAGCTTTTTAACTGAAAAAAGCGATATCAATATCAAAACCGCACCAAAAGAATTAACGCCTGTTCCAATAACAGGTTATATTAATCACGGGAAAACGGAATTAGGAAAAATTAACAATAGCCTGAAAAATGCATTAACTGAAAAGATCAATGCATATGAAACTAAAGTTTTATATAAAAAAAATATACAAGGATCATACAAATTCAATAATGGCAACATCGTGCTTTTGAATAGTTCCCTTAAAGGGCAATACTATATCACAACAGAAGTAAATAATGCCGACAGCGTGAATACATCGGTTACAGTCAGTGTTTTGGAAATATTGGACAATGTCGCCCCGCAATTAAAATTGGGCACTTTTTTAGGAAGTCTTGGCGATGACGTACAACAATTATTAAAAAACCTGTTGGGTGGCGTTCATAATTTATTAAAAGGCCTGGTGGATCTGGTCAGTAACATACTAAAAGGCTTATTTGATTTTTTGGGAAATTTATTGGGTATAAAAAAAGATGATGAAATTCAAATGGATGTACCAGGGGATATGGTATCCGAAGAAATATCGGATAAGGTCTCGGATAAATTGGACATCGATGAAAACGACTGGAATACGATGGATGGAGAATTTTATATTAAAAATAATATTGAGCGGAAAAAATTATTGATTCAACTATTGAAAGGAATCGGTGTCATCTCCAAATCCGATAATCCAGACGCCACACGGTTGCTTGATTTTCTTATCAATAATGAAGGGTTGATCCCGAAAGGAAGAGCTTTGAATTTAGATCCAGGACTATTGGGCAATGGGAATTTCACCCTTAAAGGAGTCTATTTTATCGATGGAGATGTAAAAATCAACAACTCCAACATTAAAGGAGATGCAATTCTTTTTGTCAATGGAGACGTCAATATTCAACACACCAAATTAAATACAGCAAACAACAACAAACTGATCATCTTTGCAACCGGAGATATTATTTATCAATTCAGTTCCCAACTCAGCACCGATCTGAAAGATAAATATTTAAATGAAACTCCTTTGGTCGTTAACGCTTTCTTATATTCCGACAAAAAAATTGAACTGCATGGAACAATTTCCAATATCCACCTAAAAGGAGGAGTTGCAGCAAATCAAGTCATCTTAAGCGGCGTTCGGGGATCTTTCAATAAACATAGAAATAAATTTGAAAATAAAGATAATGCAAATTCCCCTTCCCGTTTAATTATTGAGCATGATCCGGCTGTATGGGAAACTTTTGTGGAATTGACGAAAAAATATGACAACTCTTCAATGCCTGGATACTATGAATTCTTCATGGAACCAACAACAATCACTTCCAGAAAATAAGTTTAAATTTCCAATCTCCCGCCATTTTGTTTGGGAGATTATTATTGAACATTATTATCAATTAAAAAATATAGAATTTATAAAACGAAAAATATCATATAGTAATTATTTGATATTCGCTTTCTGAAAACATATTTGTTAAAATGGCCCAAGAATCTCCGAAAACAAAAAACACACAATATTATATTATATAAATATAATTTGATTGCATTTTCTAAAATAATAATACTGAAAAATCATTAATTGTAAACGACCCTATTATTTACAATAAATAAAGTATATATATTATAATTGGATTAAGTATATCAACAAGTTAACCATCTCTGATATTTCTATTTTAGTATATCAAAAAACACGGCATTTTCATAAGAATTTTATGGAAATTATTTTTTTCATAAGTATAATGGAAAGAAAGGATGAAAAAAAGTTATTACTATACCCTAATAATTTCCTATTTGAAAGGAGATAGTATATGAGAATCCTCCGCTCACAAAAAGGAAACGCCTTTGTGATAACCATCATGGTGTTGTTGATTGCAACGGTTATCGGGACAACCTTGATCACCTTTTCCATGAATGGGATCACACGCAACGAACACCGGGAAAAAACGAATCAGGCGGCCAAATTGGCAGAAGACGGAATT
This sequence comes from Ureibacillus sp. FSL W7-1570, assembly GCF_038593265.1. Lineage (GTDB taxonomy): Bacteria > Bacillota > Bacilli > Bacillales_A > Planococcaceae > Ureibacillus > Ureibacillus suwonensis. The sequence goes on along the minus strand of NZ_CP151979.1, from coordinate 279,725 downwards.
GACCATATCACTTTAAAAATCAACAAAGAATTGGAGCAAGCGATTGAAGAAGTGCTGGAAGACACGAAAAAGAAGTATTATAAGCTGAATTTCATCAGCAAGTCGCAATTTATAAACGCATTCAACGACAAATTTGATGATATTTTACAGAAGTATGAATGCGATTCAGGAACCCATGTTATGAATGAAAACGGTGAAAAAAAATACGATGCATGTTACATAAAAACTCCCGCCAATCCTCTTGACACCATCCGGACTGTGAAATTCAAAAGCGTCGGTACGGCTAACGATGCCACAAAAACGGTCGTTGCCGAAGTCAAACTCGGAGCCGTATACTCAGATGTCCCGAAAATACTGAATTATGCCGTCAGTACAAGCGGCGATGGCAACCTTATGTTAAATGGCGGGGTCAGCATCAATGGAGATGTAAAAGCCGATGGAAATATCATCGTCTCAAACAGCGCATACATACCAAGCCCACTGATTGAAAGACGTTGGAAAGACAGTACATACCCTGCCATTGGCGGGGAAACGGTTTTCCCTTCCGAATCGAAAAATGCAAAGTTATTTGTCAATCCTTCAAACGGACGGCTGTTTGTCATCAAACCGGAAGCATTGGACAACTGGAAAGGCTGCGACAACAAGTTCTTCGACCGGGTCAATTATAATGATGTATTTAAACATAACTTCCATGAAATGAAGGAAAGCAATTGCCTTTATGATATACAATCCGTGAAGAATGTCACTTCCTACTTATTCAATGAAGATCTGCCGGATCTGATGGAAACGGGGACAGCTGAGCCGTTTGATGTGGAAAATATGGTCAATATCGGAAAAATGGCGCTTGCACAAAAAGTGATCAAAAACGATAATGAATATTCGGTTTACAAGCTGCCTGTAAATTCGTCTTACTACGCCAAAAAGCCGACTTGGTTCAAATATGGTATCCAAACCATCATCGATGGAAAAACCCATGAAATCAAGGGCGAAAATGGGAACGAATATTTCAGATTGACCGCATTATTAGGCAATAACAATTTTATCGATCGTACAAAATATACGCTGGACGGGAACTTCCATTTATACGGTTCCAACATCATCATCACCGGACTTTACTCAAGCAACACGTTTAAAGGGAATTACTATATTTCCAACAAAAAACCTGTTATAAACATCGATCCGGATGATGAAAAACCTGATGAGAGCAAAAGTTATGAAGAAAAGAAAGGAATTCCGCGGGCATCCATCCGAATAGAAGATGGCAAACATACATTTGATGGCAACTTTTATCTGGACAAAGGTGACATCACAAATAAAGCCCTCAATATCAATCGCGGCGAACATACATTTAAAGGCGTGTATTTTGTCGATGGGGATCTTGAAATCAACGGAGTGCTCGGATCTCCATTGAAACCGGCCATCATCAATGCGGATGCAATATTTTTTGTGAATGGCAACGTGGACTTGAAACATGTATTGATCAATACTCCTGGCGACAGTGGATTGATTATCTTCGCTACAGGCGACATCACCTACAACTACGCAACAAGCCAAGGAAACAATTTAGAAGATTATTTCAATGAAAAACAGCAAGAAATCAATATGTTCCTTTATTCCCAAAAAGGGAAAGTGGAGTTGCACGGTACGGTCTCCAATTATAAAATCAACGGAGGCGTCGCCGGGAAAAATGTATTTTTAACAGGCATCCGAGGCAGCATCGAGAGAGCAAGCATCAAATCAGGCTTCACAAGAAACTTTCCGAGTGTCCGCGAACAAGAAAAAAGCGAATCCAGACTGATGATCGATTATGACGAAGATATTGTCACAACCTTCCACAAGTTGCAGAATATCGGTATCACCTACCACGATTTGGATTCTTTCAAACCGATTATGGTTTCGAGAAAATATGAAAATTGATGCCCCATAAAACGAAAACATCCTGCTTTTGCGCATTAAACCAGCGAAAGCAGGATGTTTTTATTTCACATTATTTTATTAATACATTTTCAAATAATGTTCTCTCTCCCAAGGATGGACAGTGGAACGATACATTTCGAATTCGATTTCTTTCGCTTCTTTGAAGTTTTGGTAGATGTGTGGTCCAAGGGCGTTTTTCACCACTTCATCTTTCTCCAACAAGCGGAGGGCATCATCCAATTGCCCCGGCAAGTTTTTAATTCCGTTCTCACGGCGTTCCTCTTCCGTCATCACATAAATGTTCCGGTTGATTGGAGCTGGTGGCGTCAATTTGTTTTTAATGCCATCAAGTCCTGATGCCAAAATCACCGCCATTGCCAAATATGGATTGGCTGAAGGATCAACGGAGCGCACTTCCAAACGTGTTGAAACTCCGCGGGAAGCTGGGACGCGAATCAACGGTGAACGGTTTTGTGCGGACCAAGCCACATAAACCGGCGCTTCGAAGCCGGGAACTAAACGTTTATAAGAGTTCACTGTAGGGTTTGTAACGGCTGTAAAGCTTTGCACATGTTTCAATAAGCCCGCCATGAATTGCATTGCCGTTTCGGATAATCCAAGCTCAGTGTTTGGATCATAGAACGCATTGTCTTTACCTTTGAATAAGGAAACGTTGCAGTGCATTCCTGATCCGGCTTCACCAAATAATGGTTTCGGCATGAATGTTGCATGCAGACCATGTTTGCGCGCAATTGTTTTTACCACCAATTTAAATGTTTGGATGTTATCGCAAGCTGTGACTGCATCCGCATATTTGAAGTCGATTTCATGTTGCCCCGGAGCCACTTCATGGTGGGAAGCTTCCACTTCAAAGCCCATTTCTTCCAATTCAAGGACGATATCGCGACGGCAGTTTTCACCAAGATCTGTCGGCGCCAAGTCAAAATAACCGCCATGGTCATTTACTTCCAACGTAGGTTCGCCGTTTTCGTCCAGTTTGAACAAGAAGAATTCCGGCTCAGGCCCCAAGTTGAAATGACTGAAGCCCATTTCTTCCATTTCTTTTAATACGCGTTTCAAATTTGTACGAGGGTCTCCTAAGAACGGCTCACCATCCGCAGTATAAATGTCGCAAATAAAACGTGCCACTTTCCCTTTTCCTGTTGTCCAAGGGAATACCATGAATGTATCTAAATCAGGATATAAATACATATCAGATTCTTCGATGCGGACAAATCCTTCAATGGATGAACCATCAAACATCATTTTGTTGTCCAAAGCTTTATCCAATTGACTTACAGGAATTTCAACGTTTTTAATTGTTCCTAAAATATCTGTAAATTGTAGTCGGATAAATTTTACTTCCTTTTCTTCAACCAATCGATAGATGTCTTCTTTTGTGTATCGACCCACAATTCCACTCTCCTACTTAAATTCTTTAGTATAAATTATTATTGATAATATCGAGTAACATCTGCATATCTCAACAAAGGTTTATGGGAACGGGATTGGGCATTTTTCATTTCCTCCCGCAAGATGCTGCGGATTTCTTCATCAGAAAGCTCTTTTCCAAACTTTCCATCCTTCGCCCCTTTTTTCATTTCGAATATTTTCTTAATTCCCGCTATGTTTAAACCTTGTTCAAGAAAATCTTTGATTTCCAAAAGCAAATCAACATCATTTAATGAAAACATCCGCTGATTGCCTTCTGTACGATGAGGGCAAATTAGACCTTGTTCCTCATAATAACGGATTTGCCGCGCGGACAAATCTGTCAGTTGAATCACCGTACCGATTGGCAATAACGGCATTGATCTTCGAATTTCACTTGTCCGTTTATTTTGATATGACATGTCACTCCTCCCTAATGATGAACATTTTACTATCTGGCATATTGTTTGTCAACGTCATGTAAGGAAACCTTACATTGACAAAAATTTTTTCATTTTTAAGAAATTCATCTCATAATTCATCAAATTTATTGCCATTTTCACTTTTTCCACAAAAGAAAAAACTGTAGAAATAAACGAATGTTAATTTCCTCAGTTTTTTCCCATCAGGTTATTTTCTTTTTCCCCGGTATAAACGTCCAAAGAAAAAGAAGAAGATATTGATAAAATCCAAATATAAACTTAATGCCGTCTTAACAAGTTCATCTTCTTTTACATAATAATTCCGGATCAAATTAAAATCATAAACTGTATATAGCACAAAACCAAAGACGATGATGGCCGCAATAAATACATGGACCATACTGTCAACCGGGATGAAAAAATAAATGATGAAAAATAGCATAAATACGAGCAATATCGCTGTGAAATATGTTGCCCCATTCGGAAAATGCCTCGGCATTTTTAAGCCCAAAAGAGCAAGTGTGATGAAGAGAACCGCCGCTCCAAATAATAGCGAGTACACGAATGCTGTTCCCAATATTCCGATAAATAACTGTGCCAACCAATAGAACATGATTCCTGTAAAGAAGGGGATCAAATATAAAATTCCGTTGGCCCATAGCATGTTGCGGGTGAAAACGACAATGAACAACAAGACCAAATTGACCACCGAAACAATAATTACGATGGAAGACGGCAAAAACATTCCAACAATCAGGCTTATCGCCGTCAATCCCCACATCAAGGCGAAATGCTTTAAAACAAGACTCAAATGATGGCCATACATGGCAACAACTCCATATGATCGTTTAGTTCAATATATTTTTAACCGGAGTTGTCTATTCAATCGAAATGGTTTTTCCGATATACTCAATGATCGGTGTTTTATTGGTGATGGTGACTTTTGTGACACTTGCCCCCTCAATTTCAAAATCCCAAATGTTCTTTATTGGCAACCGCAAAATCGGCAGAATCAGAGCCCGAATGGCGACACCATGGGAAACCGCCAATATTTTCCCTGAGTCGAAGGCATTCGCGCAGGATTCAAGAAAATCGCCCATCCGGTGGACGACCTGGTGAAAGCTTTCACCTGTATCAGGGATGTATTTTTCAGGGTGATGGAAGTAATGATTGTATCTTTCGAAATCATTTTTTTCAATGTCTGCCAACCGTTTCCCTTGCCAGCTGCCCAGATGGATTTCCAACAGCCTTGGATCTTTCACGATTGTCAAATAGTCCCCTACCAACAATTCAGCTGTTTGTATCGCTCTATTCGAAGTGCTGGAGAAAGCCGCAGCAAATCGAATGCCTTTTAATTGCTGTTTTAAATGGGTAATTTGTTTGATGCCATGTGGAGACAAGTTGGAATCCAGCCAGCCTTGCAGCCGACCTTCCTGATTCCACTCCGTTTCACCATGGCGAACGAAAAAAAGCTCGAGTTTATTTTCCATACCATTCATCCATTACTTGTTGAAATTTTTTCATTGCTTCTTCCCTTTTCACTCCGATTCGAAGCCATTTGCCATCCATGCCGATAAAATTTTCCGTATGTCTCAATACTATACCGTTGCGGAGACAATAAAAATAAAAATCCCTTGTCTCTTCCGGATCTGTCAGTTGGAAGCAGAGAAAATTCGTCACGCTGTTTGTCGTCTTACATTGGTGTTTCCGCAAAAAATGTTCGAGGTTTCTTTTGATGCTGGCATGTTTTGCAATACTCTCACGGCGGAAGTTTTCATCTTCAAGGCACATTTTCCCTATTTCAATGGCTAATGCGTTGACATGCCAATGGGGGAGTCGGCTTTCCAATTCTTCCACAAGTTCTTTTCGCCCAACTAAATACCCCAATCGGATGCCTGCGATTCCATACATTTTTGTCATCGATCTTAAAACCGTCAAATTGGGATACCGTCCGATAAGTGGTATGACGGATTCCGATTCATCGGTCCAATCCATAAAAGCTTCATCGACCAGGATTTCACACCCTGTTTCTTCCCCGCAAATTAGAAGTTCTTCGATGGTTTCCTTTGGGATAAGGGAGCCGGTCGGATTATTTGGATTACATAAATACAGGCAAGCCGCTTCTTTCATATGCTCTTTGATTTGTACAATCGGGAGCCGGTATGCTTCGATTTCTTGCACCACCAAATCAATCAGTTCGGCTCCTTGGGCTTCCAACGTCATTTTATATTCAGAAAAAGTTGGATGGACGATTATCACCTTTTGATTGGTAAACCTGCCTGCAAAAAAGGTTAATAATTCCGCTGCGCCGTTTCCCAAAAGAAGGTTCTCCCGTTGAACATTTAATTTCTCTGCCAAAAGTGATCTTAACGGTTCCGCTTCCGGATGCGGATAAACAGAAATTTTGTTCAACAATTGGAACCATTGTTCTTTAATCATTGGCGGAAATCCGAAAGCATTCACATTCTCACTTAAATCATAAACCATTTCAGGCATCGGAATTTGAAAACGTTCGTACAGGGATTGGAAATTAGCTCCATGCGGTGGATATTGCAACGATGACACCCCCAATCAGGATTGTAAAAAGAATGGATGCAACAAACATCTGTTGAATGGCAGCTTTTATATGGTCGGATGCCAATGGGACATCTGGTGTTCCCATATAGGCGCGAAACGACGGCACCCCATGATAGGAGTTGTATCCTCCAAGACGGATGCCCAGCTGATAGCTTGTTGCCGCCTCCAAGTAACCGCTGTTTGGACTCGGATGTTTTTTTGCATCCTTCAGCCATAAACGCAACCGTTCTGCCAATGGGCGGTCGGTCTTCTTTTTTGTGAATAATAAAATAATGAGTCCTGTTATTCTGCTTGGAATAAAATTTGCCACATCATCGAGTCTCGCGCTGAATTTTCCGAACTCTTCATACTTTTCATTTTTATAGCCGATCATGGAATCCAATGTATTGATCGCTTTATACGTCCATAATCCCGTCGCGCCAAAGAGGCATGCATAAAATAACGGCGCTGTGACCCCGTCGCTCGTATTTTCCGAAACCGTTTCCACCACTCCGCGCACGATTTCCGGCTCATCCAGATGCTCCGTATCCCGGCCGACAATCCAGGATAATTTTTTCCGGGCTTCTTCAAGGTCACCTCGGGTTAAGGCCATATATACTTCCATTGCCGCTTCTTTTAAACTTTTTTGGGCAAGACCCATCCCTATCAATACTCCTTCAACAAGGATGCCAACCATCAAATGGATTTGATACGCAGCATAGACGATGAAAAAAGTCGTAATGGCTACAATGGCAACTACGAGAATTCCGGTCATGGCTCCTTTGAAAATTCGGTGGGATCCTTTATTCCATTTTGTTGTAAGGAATCCAATAAAAGAGCCAATCCACCGAACGGGATGGGGCATTTTTGGAGGATCTCCCAAAATCAAGTCCAACATTTGCCCAATAATGACTGCCAGGATGGTCATGTCAAGATTTTCCTTTCGTATACTTAAGATATTCATCAACGGCGATGGACAATGTTTCGTAAAGGCCTTTTCCAACAAGGGATCCCACTTTTGTAATGGAGCCTCCGTATTCATGAACTTCCCCTTTTTGGGTGGAGGCGATGCAAATGCTGTCTGTGGAAGTGCCAGTCGCAACCGTTCCGGTATTTTTATCGATAATCTTTTTTTCCGAAAGTACTTTGGTTTTTGTTTCCACCGCGCAACAAAGCGCCTGAATCAATGCTTCATCCGTTAAACAGCCGTTAATAAAAATAAAAATATTGATTGTGCCAATTGCCGGTTTATAGGAATACCGGTGGGAACGGGTAACATCAACCGCATTATTCAATCCTGCGGTTACCATCACAACGATGGACGTATCCCCATCTTTAAAAAAGCGCGAAAAAGCGAATTTCATATCGACCGCCGTCATCATGGCAACGGTCTTGTCCAAAGGAAACCCTTTGGATTGAAGAAATTGTTTCATTTCTTCATGGGCATCTGATGGAAAATAAGATTTATCAACGGTGCGATTGATAAAATATTGATAATTGCCGTAGCCGGCGTTGTGCATGGCCGAACTGAAGGTCCTCAAAGGTCCATCCGCTTCAATCGCAACATATTCTCCGTAATGTTTGATCGAATCCAATGTGATCATGATTTTCCCTCTTTTTCAAAAAACTCTATTAAGTAAGTTAACATAAATTTCTTGATTTATAAACAATCGGAATCGGCTGAAAAAAGGATGGATGGATCACTTTTTCTTAATTGATTCGTACCGATGCAATATTGCCGAGTTGAACAGTTTCAGCAAAGGAAATAAAAAAGCAGCTCAAATTGAACTGCTTTATTCAACATTAAAAGGATTTCAGTTTTTGAACCGCACTGCATACAGCATATTTGACGTGCTCGTACGTCAATCCTCCCTGCACATAGGCTGTATAAGGGGGACGGATGGGACCGTCTGCAGTAAGTTCGATGCTTGAGCCTTGCACAAAGGTGCCTGCAGCCATAATGACATCATCTTCATAACCAGGCATATAGGATGGCACAGGCGCATAGTGGGCGTTGATTGGAGAAGCTGCTTGGATTTCTTGGCAAAAGGCAACCATTTGCTCTGCCGTTTGGAATGAAACGGACTGGATTAAATCGGTGCGGTATTCCGTATAGTGAGGAGTTGTTTTCATTCCCACCTCTTCCAGCATCGCAGAAGTGAAAATTGCACCTTTCAAACTTTGAGCAACTACATGGGGCGCCAAGAAAAATCCTTGATAAAAATCAATCAATGTATTTAATGAAGCACCCGCTTCCGCACCTATTCCGGGACTCGTCATCCGAAAGGCGCATTTTTCCACCAAATCGGCTTTTCCGGCAATATATCCTCCTGTTTTTGCAAGGCCTCCACCCGGATTTTTAATGAGGGAGCCTGCCATTAAATCCGCCCCAACTTCCGTCGGCTCAAGTTTTTCGACAAACTCTCCGTAGCAATTATCGACAAAGATGATGACGTCCTGCTTGATTTCCCGCACTTTCTCACACATTTCACGAATCTGTTCAATGGTGAAGGACGGTCTAGTGGCATAACCTTTCGAACGCTGGATGGCCACCATTTTTGTCTTTTCGTTGATGGCTTTCCGGACGCCTTCCCAATCGATTTCCCGATCGCCAATCAAATCGATATGGCGATAATGAATACCGAAATCTTTCAACGAACCCGTATCTTTTTCTCCCCCATCCACTATGGATTGAAGGGTGTCATAAGGTTTTCCGGTAATATAGATCAATTCATCCCCCGGACGAAGCACGCCGAATAAACTCAACGTAATGGCATGGGTCCCGGAGATAATTTGGCTTCGGACAAGTGCACTTTCCGCACCAAACACTTCCGCATATACGCGCTCCAAGGTATCTCTTCCCTCATCATCATAGCCATAGCCTGTGGATGGATTCAGATGAAAGTCGCTCACTTGATGCTTTCTGAAGGCTGCCAATACCTTTTGTTGATTGAAAAAAGCCGTTTCATCCACCCTTTCATGGTATGGCTTTATTTTTTCCTCGATCTTTTTTGCAAGTTCTACAACTTCCGGTTTTAAGTTTGATACAAACATGATTGATACTCCTGTCTAATTGACTTACATAATTTATCCTATATCATCTTATCAATTCATTGTAAGGAGTCAACTGGATTATTTAAGTTTCATCATTCCATCGGAACATGTTCAACTTACTTGCGGGGATACGAAAATAATTGCGGCTCCTCCAAAGATGCTTGAAATCCCCCGAAAAATAAAAAGGGGGAGCCCCTGAAGAACTCCACCTCCTCCCCTTATTTAAACTCCAATTCTCCGTCGTATTCGAGCATTCCGCCTTCAAGATTGATGACATTGTATCCATTTGCTTCCAAGAACTCACAGGCTTTTCCGCTTCGGTTTCCTGAGCGGCAAACAATAATATATTCTTTTGATGGATCCAATTCCTCCATGCGTTCAGGGATGGAACCAAGCGGAATATGTACGGCTCCAGGAATCATCCCATTCGCCACTTCAAAATCTTCACGTACATCAATAATATTCAAGTCCTCATTGGCATCCAATAAATTGATCAATTCTTCCGTTGTCATTGTTTTCATTATAAAACCTCCAAAAACTTTCGTATGTCCCTAATTATAATCGACAATAGAAAAATCGGCGAGTATGAAAACTGCCGATTTTTCTCTGCAAATTGCCATGGAGTTCCATCAGCATGATGGTTTCTTTAAGCCAACGATCTTTGACCAGGTCCCCCGAAGATTCATGCCCATAACCCCATGGAATAGACTGCCATTTGTGCTTCAAATAACCATCCGATTATTGTTCTTCTGATTGAAGCTGAACATTTTTCGATGGTGAAAATGTTGAAATGGCATGTTTATAAATTAAATGCTGCTTGCCTTCCGATTCAATTAACACCGTAAAATTATCGTAAGATTTGATGGTTCCTTTTAATTGGAAACCATTTAATAAAAAGACTGTTACAAAAGTATTGCTTTTACGCAAATTGTTTAGGAAAGTATCTTGTAAGTTCATTGATTTCACACCGCACACCTCATCTATTTTTTTCTCTAGTGTAAATTATTCGATAACGATTTTTTATTTTCCTTCTTTATTATAAAAAAATTTAGACATTTTTATAATTTTTTCCCAATCATTTCCTATCCATTGTACATCCATTTTATTCCGGAAATACGTCAATTGCCGTTTCGCATAACGGCGGGAGTTTTGCTTGATTTGTTCCACCGCTTCTTCCAACGTGATACGGCCATCCAAATAGTCATACAATTCTTTGTAGCCAATGGCTTTCACGGCCTGTACATCGCGGATATTTCTTTCCCATAAACTTCGGACCTCATCAAGCAACCCCTGTTCCATCATGAAATCCACCCGCTCATTGATGCGTTTATACAATTCTTCCCTGTCAATGTTCATTCCGATAATGAGATGGTTGTACAACGGAATATTGCCCCGGTTCAGCTCTTCCGACTGTTTGGAGATTCCATGCAGTTCAATCAATTCCAATGCCCGGATGACGCGGCGCGTGTTATTTGGGTGAATGGACTTTGCGGTTTCAGGGTCCAAAGCGGCAAGTTTTTCGTGCATGGCTTTTGGGCCGATTCTCTCCAGTTCTTCATAATATTTCTTGCGCGCTTCTTCATCGACCTTTTCCTCAGTAAATTGAAAATCGTATAAAACCGCCTGGATATACAAACCTGTTCCGCCAACGATGATTGGCAATTTTCCTCTGCTTTGGATTTCTTCTATTTTATCTCTTACCAATCGTTGATATTCCGCAACAGAAAAACTTTCGGTCGGCTCCTTGAAGCTTAATAAATGGTGAGGGATTCCTTCCATTTCTTCTTCCCGGATTTTTGCGGTGCCGATATCCAGCCCTTTATAGACCTGCATCGAATCACCGTTGATGATTTCACCATCGAAAGCTTTTGCCATTTTAATGCTTAAAGCCGTTTTCCCTGAAGCGGTAGGACCAACGATGGCCACTACATCAATACATTTTTGTTCTTCCATTTTCTTAACCACCGTACTATGACTTCATATACCAGTTCTTTGTTTTGTTCATTTAAAATTTCATGGCGCATGCCTTCAAAAAGATACACCGCAACCTGTTGAAGGCCGGCTTTCGTTAACTCTTCAGCCACTTGGAAAACGCCTTTTCCGTTATTTCCCACGGGATCCGCACTGCCGCTGATGAAGAGGACCGGCAAATCTTTGCGGATTTTTTTATTTTCCTCTTTGCTATGGATTAATAGTAGCCCATCGGTTAAATCTTTGAAAAATTGATGGGTAGGGATGAATCCGCAATATGGATCTTCCACATAGGTTCTCACTTCTTTTACATCACTGCTCAACCAATCAAAGGGCGTAATGGCATTTTCAAATTGTTTGTTGAAGCTCGAGAAAGCCAATTCGTTCATCAACTTGCTTTCCTTTTCTTTCCCCTGAATGCGGGCAAGAGATTTGGCAAGCAGGTTCCCCATGTAATGCAAAGCAGTGGTTGATCCTGTTCCACAAAGGATGCACTGATGAACGAGGCTTGAATGGAGCTGGATGAATCTTCTGGCTATAAAAGATCCCATGCTGTGTCCAAATAAAATGCAATCCAACCCTTTGATCATGGTTTCATTCATGACTTCATATACATCTTGCACAACCCGCTCAAAACCATCTTCCTCACAAAAATAACCAAATTTTCCGCCCGCTTCTCCCGTTTTTCCGTGCCCGCGATGATCATGGACAATCACCCGGTACCCTTCCCGGCATAAAAATCGGGCAAATTCATCGTACCGTTCACCATACTCGCACATTCCATGAAGTATATAAAAATTCCCGATAGGCTGTCCTGCATCATAAATTCTTGCAAAAATTTGTTGTCCATCACTCATTTGTATCCAACGTGTCTCTTTCACCGCAATCCCCCTTCGCCTCTCGGATCATTTGATTTAACTGCATGGTATAAAAGGTTTTTTCCCTTTCAGAATAGCCAATCCTGTCGCTCATTATATCAATGACTGCATCTTTCGTTTTTTCCACCATTGCGATATCAAAATACATGAGGCCTGTTCTGCGGATGAAGAAATCAGCCGGTGTATAAGCCATTTCATCGTAAATGCTGTAAAGCAGTTGAGCGAATAACGCTTTTGGAAGTTTGTCTACTGGTTCTTCCTTGTCCAATAAATCAAACACCCGGTCAATATTTGTTCCATACATTTGGGCAAGCCCTTTCGCTTCTCCGAAATTCAACCCGAATTTGGCCCCTTCCATCGCCTTCTTGTTTACAAAATACTCAAAATTGGAGGAACGGAGCCCTTCAGCGCCGGACAAAGCCAATTGTTTCGTCATGCATTTTTTCGCATGACGGAAACGATGTTTTTTGACGATCAGATCAACAATCCGCTCTGCCATGATCCGATATCCGGTCAACTTTCCGCCCGCAATGGTCATCAACCCGCTTTTGGATGTCCAGATTTCATCTTTTCTGGAAATCTCGGACGGATTCTTTCCCTCTTCAAAAATGAGCGGACGGATTCCTGCCCAAGTGGATTCCACATCTTCTTCCTTAAGGGAAAGGGAAGGGAAAATTGAATGAAGGGCATTTAATAAATAGGCCACCTCTTCACTTTTCGCCACCGGATGAACCGGATCTTCTTCATAGAAGGTATCGGTTGTTCCGACATATACTTTATTCCCCCTTGGAATGGCAAAGACCATCCGCCCGTCGTCCGTATCGAAATAGATCGCTTGTTCCAAAGGAAGCACTGACTTGTCGAACACGATATGGATGCCTTTTGTCAGTTTCAAAGATTTTCTGCTTCTTCCATTGCGATTGTCTTTTTCTAAAATTACGTCGACCCAGGGCCCGGCGGCATTGACGATTTGAGCGGCATGTATTGTAATGGTTTCACCGGTAATTTCATCTCGGACTTTTGCTGCAACGATGCGGTTCCTGTCATAAACGAACCCTGTGACCTTGGCATAATTCAAGCAAAGGGCCTTATATTCCACCGCTTTTTTGATGACTTCAAGTGTCAATCTCGCATCATCGGTTTTATATTCCACATAAAATCCCGCGCCAAGCAATCCTTCTTCTCTCAAAAAAGGGGCAAGTTTCAAGGTTTCCTTTTTCGAAAGCATTTTCCTCCGTTCGGATTTCCGAACCTTTGCCAAAGAATCATAGAGTTTCAATCCTATCGAAGCGGAAAATCTTCCTAATGAGCCATTTTTATAGATGGGAAGCAGCATTTTCTCAGGAGTTGTAACATGGATGCTATTTTCATAGACGATTTCCCTCTCTCTTCCTACTTCCGCTACAAGGCGAAATTCCAACTGTTTCAAATAGCGCAAACCGCCATGAATCAGTTTCGTTGAACGGCTAGAAGTGCCCGCGGCGAAATCTTGCATATCGACCAACGCGACAGACAGGCCTCTCGAAGCCGCATCCAACGCAATACCGGCACCGGTGATGCCTCCGCCGATGACGAGCACGTCAAAAGAATAGGTGTTCATCAAGTGTATAAGTTTGGACCGATCTTGAAATGAAAACATCCGCTCACTCCTCTATCCAAATATGCCGCTTCCTTTTACATGACCCGCTTGAACATTTTTTCGATTTCATAAGTGGAAAAATGGATCATGACGGGACGTCCATGCGGGCATGTAAAGGGATTCTCCGCTTTTCTCAGGTCTTTGATGAGCGTCTCCATCTGCTCTTTTGTCAAATAATAATTCGCTTTGATGGAGCGTTTGCAGCTCATCATAATCGCCGCTTCCTCCCGCAGTTTTTTCACATCCGCTTTTTTCGTTTTCAATACTTGTTCGATCAATTCTTCAATGATTTCCTGCTCGAACCCTTTTGGGAACCAGGTAGGATGCTCCCTGACGACAAAGGAGGAAGGCCCAAATTCTTCAAGAAACACGCCCACTTCTTCCAACGCTTTCTTGTTTTCCTTTAAAATCAACGCTTCATCTTGCGTGTAGTGGAAGGTTAAAGGCAAGAGCAACGTTTGCCGCTCGTTCGGATCCACTTCTCCCACTTTTTCCCGGAAATATTCATATTTGATCCGCTCCTGGGCAGCATGTTGGTCAATCAGATAGAAGCCGTCTTCCATTTGCGCAACGATGTATGTTCCATGGATTTGACCCACCACTTCAAGGTCCGGGAATGGTTCTTTTATCTGCTGGAGGGATGTTTCATGTGTGGAATCTGTTGATTCTTCATGAAACTCAGTCAAAGGATCAGCATTGGTTACCGGCTGTTCATCATAAACATCTTTTGGCTCCGGCCATTCCTCAACAAATTCTGTTGGAGTAACAGCTTCATTTTCTGTAGCCGGGCTTTCATTCACTACCGCCGATCCACCTTTTAAACGCTCAACGATGTCATTAATTTTGGATTCATCAATCGTTGGCTGTTTCCAAATGTTTAATTGCTCATTTACAGGGCGGACAATTTTCTCTTTTTTTTGCGCCAACGGAACGTTCATATGTTCCCGGATTGCATTGCGGATCGTGTTTTCAATCAACGGCAGCAAATCTTCTTCTTTACTTAGACGAATCTGAAGCTTTGCAGGATGCACATTCACATCCGTCAAATAAGGGTCGCCTTCAATGTACAACACAACGATTGGGTATCGTTCAATCGGCAAAAAGGTATGGTACGCATCCACAATGGTTTTTTGGATGACGTAATGTTTCACCCATCTGCCATTGACGAAGATGGAAATATAGTTTTTCGATGCCCGGGTAATTTCAGGCAATGTTGCGTAACCGTATATCGTGTAGTCCTTCGATTCCCCACGGAAAGGAATCATTTTTCTCGCGTTTTGCATTCCATAAATGGCTGCCAGCACATGTTGGACATTCCCCCGGCCATTGGTTTGAAGGAGAACTCCCCCGTTGTGGACAAGCTTGAATGCAATATCGGGATACGCTAGGGCTAAACGGTTCATTAAATCAATGGAGTGTCCAAGTTCCGTTTGAATCGTTTTTAAATATTTCAGCCGTGCCGGTGTATTATAAAACAATTGGGAAACGGTAATTTCCGTCCCTTTTCTTAAAGGGCCCGGCTTTTTCGAGACAATCGTTCCCCCTTCCAGCTCCAGTTCGACTCCCGATTCCCCATCGGAAGTGACTAAACACAATTTGGAAACGGCGGCGATGGAAGCCAGCGCTTCCCCCCGGAACCCGAGGGTGCGGATGCGAAACAAATCCTGTTCCTTTGAAATTTTCGATGTCGCGTGTCTGGCAAAGCAAAGCTCCGCATCTTCCTCATCCATGCCGCTTCCGTTGTCGATGACTTGAATGGAGGAAAGCCCCGCTTCTTCAAGGAACACTTCAATGGATGTACTGCCGGCATCGATGGCGTTTTCCACAAGTTCTTTCACGACGGAAGATGGCCTTTCCACCACTTCTCCTGCCGCAATTTTATTGGAAAGCCACTCATCCATAAGCCGAATTTTTCCCATCGGTATCCCTCCTTATTACTTTAATGATTGCTGCAATTTGTAAAGAAGATTCATTGCATCTATTGGCGTCATCGATACGATATCCGCTTTTTGCAATTCTTGTATGACTTCCTGTTCATGCGATTTTAACGTATTTTTCTTCTGTTTCGGTTCTTCCTCTTCGAATAAGGACAATTGGAAAATCTCTTCTTCCTTTTGGGATTTCAAGTGGTCCACTTGCTGGGATTCAAACTGCTCGAGCAGCGTTTGCGCCCGATCAATGATCTCCTGCGGCATGTTTGCCAGTTTCGCCACATGTACACCGTAGCTTTTGTCCGCCGCCCCTTTTTTCACTTTATGCAAGAACACGACATTGCCATTTTTCTCCACCGCACTCACATGCACATTCTGCAATCGTTCGAGCTGGTCCTCCAAGGCGGTGAGTTCATGGTAGTGCGTGGAGAATAGGGTGTTGGCCCCAATATGATTGTGGATATATTCCATCATTGCCTGGGCAAGGGCCATGCCATCGTAAGTGGATGTACCGCGCCCAATCTCATCAAATAATAATAAGCTTTTTTCCGTTGCGTTTGTTATGGCATTTTGGCTTTCAAGCATTTCCACCATGAAAGTGGATTGCCCACTGGCCAAATCGTCCGCAGCACCTATGCGGGTAAAGATTTGATCCGTGATAGGCAGGTCGGCTTCATCGCAAGGTACGTAACAGCCCATTTGCGCCATAATGACAATCAACGCCACTTGCCGCATATACGTACTTTTCCCGGACATATTCGGTCCGGTAATCAGCATCATATTTTTCTCTTCGGTTAAAACGCAATCGTTTGGCACATACGCTTGTTTATTCAACATTTTTTCAACGACGGGATGTCTACCGCCAATGATTTTTAAGCCCTTTCCGTCGTGGAATGCAGGTTTCGTGAATTGATATTTTTCGGAAACTGCCGCAAAGCTTAAGAACACATCCAATTCGCTGATGAGTGAAGCGAGTTGCTGCACCCGTGGAATGTATTCTTTCAGCTGTTCCCTCAACTCCACAAAGAGTTCATATTCAAGGGCCAAACTTTGTTCTTCCGCATGTAAAATTTGCGTTTCTTTCTCTTTCAGTTCTTCCGTGATGAAGCGCTCTGCATTGGCAAGGGTCTGTTTTCTGTAATAGCGGTCCGGATCGATATTGGCAAGATTCGATTTCGTTACCTCAATGTAATAGCCAAACACCCGATTAAAGCCGATTTTCAAATTCTTTATGCCCGTTCTTTCCCGTTCCTTTTGTTCCAGCTGCGCAATCCAATCTTTTCCGTTTCGCGCAATATAGCGAAGCTCGTCCAATTCTTTATTGTAGCCTTCCCGGATGACATCCCCTTCTTTGATGGCGACAGGCGGGTGATCGGTAATGGCCTTTGAAAGCAGTTCTTCTATGTCACAACATGCATCCATTTTATTCGCAAGGTTTATAAGCGTCTCTTTGCCGCTTTCCAAGAGTTTCTCTTTAATTTCCGGCACTTGTCTCAAAGATTCGCGGAGCTGGGCCAAATCCCTGCCCCCTGCATTTCCAAATGCCACCCGGCCGGCAAGACGCTCCAGGTCGTAAACATTTCTCAACAGCTCTCTCAATTCATCCCGCAGAAAAAATTCATCGATCAAATCCGAAACGATGCTCAATCTTTCTTCAATTTGCATGCGGTTTGCAAGGGGTTGATGAAGCCATTGTTTCAGCTTTCTTCCCCCCATGGCTGTCACGGTTTCATCCAAAATCCATAAAAGCGTTCCCTTCTGATCCTTTCCACGAATCGATTGAAGCAATTCCAAGTTCCGTTTTGAATTGGCATCAATTTGCAAATATTGTTTGGATTCGGTATATGTAAAAGGCTGGATATGGGATAAGGAGCGCATTTGTGTCCGTTCAATATACTGAAGCAAATATTTTGCAACCCCATAACAGTTTTTTGGAAGATGGATCAAATATTGGGCCGCTTTTTCTTCATCCATTTCATCATTTTCTATGGAAAGCACAATGCCGAGATTCGTTGCCTGTTCCTGGAGAAGCAGCTTTAACTCTTCCGTCACGACCAGTTCCCGAATATTGTATGCTTGGAGTTGTTGGAAAAGCCCTTTTACTCCCCCTTCGATGATGAAGGATTTCCCTTCCCCGGTGGACACATCCAAATAAGCAAAGGCAAATTCATTCTCGGTCAACCGCTCGGCACAGCCGATGAAGATGTTCGATTTGTTGTCGATGGTTTTGCCTTCCACCAGCGTTCCCGGCGTAATGACTTGGATCACTTCCCGCTTTACAACGCCTTTTGCCTGTCTCGGGTCTTCCACTTGCTCACAAATGGCCACTTTATACCCTTTTGATACCAACGTTTCGATATAACTTTGGGCTGAGTGGTATGGCACGCCGCACATCGGCACCCGTTCATCTCCGCCTGCATCCCGGCCCGTTAATGTGATTTCAAGTATTTGTGATGCTTTGATGGCATCATCAAAAAACATTTCATAAAAGTCGCCTAGCCGAAAAAAAAGAAAGGCGTCTTCATATTCCGATTTAATGGTTAAATATTGTTGCATCATTGGTGTATATGTAGTCATGATATTCCCTCACTTAAAATTCTCTAACATATTATAACATGACGAAAAATGTTGCGATAACCTTGGAGAAACGCTTTTTCCAAACATTAGGAGCACCATCTTATTCTATTTTTGATGGTGCTCTCAATGAAGATTATTGAAATGATGAGGAATCGCTGTCTCTTGACTCTTTGTAATCAAATTCGGATGAGCTTGAAGAAGATGAAGAGCTGGATGATTCATCTTCATCATCGTCGCCAAAATGCCATTCTTCTTCAAATTCGATTGGATGAACGGATACAACGATTTTTGTTTCCCCGATGACTTCCACTAAAAATTCACGTTCAATCACAATGTTGAAACTGTCGCCTTTTTGATTGATAATCGCTTCAATGCAGTTTGGCTGTTGCAACACTTTTACGTGTACCTCATTGGAATCGATGATCTCTTCATCGCGGTAATGTAATTTGATTCTGTCTTTATAATGAATCGTTTCTGTATATACAGCCGTTTTGGAATGGTTATTGTAAGCATACCATACGTTCACATCGTATTTGCCGGAAACCTCTACATATTTTCCAACTTTTTTTGCGGAGTAGTGGTGGTTAATGACCCAGCATCCCAAAATGCTTGTTGGCGTGTTAGGTGGACGTAGAGTTTCACTCGATTCCGTACGCTTTTTCCCCTTCGCGATGACCGCTTTTGTCACGATTTGACGCAAACGTTTCACACATTTTCCTCCTTTACATCTCGTCGAACTATTGTATGCGGCAAATGCCCAATTGGTGAAATTTCATGTTGAATTTCAAGGAAAAATGTAATATCCGGTCGTTCCCTGGAACAAAGATTTTCATTAGTGCATTAGCCTAACAAACATATAGTATTAAGGGAGGCCGATATGTGTTCCAGTTTGCGTTGAATTTTCCGGGGAAAAGAAAAAGCTACAGGAAAATCATGCTTGATTTTCCTCGTAGCTTTCATTAAGAGCAGCTGCCAGGGCTGGAGTATTTCACTTTTGATCCTGTTTCGCCTGTCAGCAAATTGCCGCCTGTTGATTCGATGATATCGTTCGTCACCGTCGTCGCGATGGCATTGGATACCAATTGCAGCAAATCGTTCACTTCCAACTGGGATTGTTTAAATTGCTGCACAACCGGGATTTCATCGATTTCTTTTTCGATTTCTTCGATTTTTTTCTCAACCAATTTTAACGCCTTTTCCTTCCCTAAATGTTGGAAGTTCACCGCCTGCTTTTGAAGGGATTTCAAGCTGGCAAGTTTTTCACGGACAACTTGGTTTTCATTGATTTGTGCTTCCGCTTTTTTGAAAAACTCCACTTCTTCTGTTTGGGCAATCATGTGGGCAATTTCTTTTGCTTTTTCAACGATTTCATCTTTTGTATAAAGTTTAGTTGACATTATACATTCACCTCATCCCGTTTTACTACTTCCACGAATTCACCGCGGAGTGAGTAGGAACTTGCTTTCGTGATTTTCACTTTCACCAACTGGCCAATCAATTCTTTTGGTCCTTCGAAGTTGACCAATTTATTTCTGCGTGTATAGCCAGCCAATACATCACTGCGTTTTTTGCTTTCACCTTCAACAAGCACTTCAACAATTTGGTTTTCGTATTTTTTCAATGCGGCTCTGGAGAATTCTTCCACAACCTGATTCAATCGATATAAGCGGTCTTTTTTCACTTCCAATGGAACATTGTCTTTCATTTTTGCAGCCGGTGTTCCTTCACGAGGTGAATAAATGTAAGTGAACGCTGATTCAAATCCTACTTCACGGTATAAATCAAGCGTTTCCTGGAATTGCTCTTCCGTTTCATTCGGATAGCCGACAATGATATCTGTCGTCAACGCCACATTTGGAATGGCGGCTTTGATTTTCCGGACAAGCTCCAAGAATTGTTCTCTCGTATATTTACGGGCCATGATTTTCAAAATTTCATTGGAACCTGATTGAACAGGCAAGTGGATGTGTTCCACCAGGTTTCCACCTTTCGCCAACACCTCGATCAAATGATCGTCGAAGTCGCGAGGGTGGCTCGTTGTGAAACGGATGCGCGGAATATCAATTTTGCGCAATTCATCCATTAAATCGCCGAGACGATAGTTGATATCCGTGAAATCTTTGCCGTAAGCATTCACATTTTGGCCAAGAAGCATGATTTCTTTATACCCTTGTGCCGCAAGTTCCCTTACTTCCTGGATGATTTCATCCGGTCTTCTGCTGCGCTCTTTTCCGCGAGTATATGGAACGATGCAGTATGTGCAGAATTTATCGCAACCGTACATAATGTTTACCCAAGCTTTGATGGAACCTTGGCGGGCTTTTGGAAGGTTTTCAATAACGTCCCCTTCTTTGGACCAAACTTCAATCACCATTTCTTTGGACATATAGGCTTCTTTTAAAATGTATGGCAAACGGTGGATGTTATGGGTACCGAACACCATGTCCACATGTTGATATTGCGTCAAAATTTTATTGACAACGGATTCTTCCTGGGACATGCATCCACATACGCCAAGAAGCATATCCGGTCTTTCACGCTTGTATTTTGCCAAAAGTCCCAGTTCACCAAATACTTTGTTTTCCGCATTTTCACGAATGGCGCATGTATTTAATAGAACGACATCCGCATCCTCTACAGTATCTGTCGGCTCATAGCCAAGTTGAATGAAAATGCCGGCCATGACTTCCGAATCGTGCTCATTCATTTGGCAACCGTAAGTGCGGATATAGAATTTGCGGCCATCCCCCATTCCCCGGAATTCTTCGGGAATTTTAAAATCTTTATAATATTTCACTTCTTCTTTTCCGCGTTTTTTCGCATCTTTCAAAGAAGGAGCGGTAATTACCCGTTCAAAATATTTGCTATAGTCTTTTTCCGTTTTTTGCGGTTTAGGCTGTGTTGTCTGATTATTCGCTAGACGTTGTTCTTCGTTCATTGATTATGAATGACTCCTTTCTACCGGATTCATAGAGGAATCCCATTTTAATATTATAACGAATAGTTCTATATCAGGACAATAAGAACCATACAATTATGCTCTTTTTGACATATTTATTGTTCTTTCAAAAACTGTTCATATTGCTCCTGATCCCTTTCTTTTAAAATGGTCAAAAAGGTTAAGCAATTTTGAACGGCCGCATGCCAATTCATTTCATAACGCAGTTCAAATTGATGTTTTGACATCTTTAACACCGCAGTAAAAAGCTCTGTCGGTTCAATCTTTTTTTCCTTTGAATACGCCAAAAAGGCGAGAAAATTTTTGTGATCTTCCACAGTCAATTTTTTTTCATCTATCAGCTTATCAATTTGTTCCCGATTTTGAAAAGAATTTGCTTTTTGAAACAGCTTGGCAATTTGTTCCTCTTGTTTTTTCTTTTTGAAGGAGAAGAAATCAATGACATTATTCAATGGAAAGACCCCGATTTCGTTCGATTCATTTTGCGTCCTTATCTTCCATATTACCCTCTTTGGAGAATAAATTCGAATAAAAAAATGTGGAAGAATTATGTGATCAAATAATTTATATCTTTCAAAAAATCGCTCATAAGCATTATTTTACATGATGTTTTTTTATTATCAAAAGCAAATGATTAACATTTGTTTTCCAGGAAAATTTCTTAATAAAACAATGAAGTACCATCCACAAAAAACTGCAACAGCAGTTCTTCTGTTTGGATGGTACTTAATGCCGACAAAGTAAATTTTTAGGAAAATTACTTTATTACATGAATTCTTTCACCAATTCGTTAAATTGATCTTCGCTGATTTTTAAATCCATATCCACGAGCGGTTTTTCCGAGAAACCTTCCAATTGTTCCTCATATGGTACTGATTCTGGATCCTGATAGACAATTCCCGTCACAAGCCCTTCATTTTCCATCACAGTTTGCATTGCCAGTTCACGGTTATGAGGATCGTAGCCTTCAATCTCATCCAATTTCGTCAAATGTTCTTTAAACCATTCATACGTATTCACTTTATTGTACGTTACGCAAGGGCTGAATACGTTGATGAAAGAGAAACCTTTATGTTGAATTCCAGCTTCGATCAATGCGGTCAATTCTTTGATATCAGATGAAAATCCTTGGGCAACAAATGACGCACCTGCTGATAAAGCGAGTTCCAACGGTTTTATCGAAGGCTCTTTTGACCCTTGTGGTGTTGACTTCGTTACGAAACCGTATGCGGAACGCGGTGAAGTTTGGCCTTTCGTCAAACCGTAAATTTGGTTATCCATGACGATATAAGTGATATCAATGTTTCGGCGAATGGCATGAACCGTATGGGCCATCCCAATGGCGTAACCGTCCCCGTCCCCGCCTGTTGCGATAACATTCAAATTGCGGTTGGCGATTTTCAAGCCTTGGGCGATTGGCAAAGCGCGACCGTGTGTGCCATGGAATCCATAGGAATTGATATATCCGCTGATTCTTCCGGAACAGCCGATTCCGGAGA
This sequence comes from Ureibacillus sp. FSL W7-1570, assembly GCF_038593265.1. Taxonomy (GTDB): domain Bacteria; phylum Bacillota; class Bacilli; order Bacillales_A; family Planococcaceae; genus Ureibacillus; species Ureibacillus suwonensis. The sequence continues at coordinate 256,891 of NZ_CP151979.1, read as the reverse complement.
TGACCGCCAATTCATGAGGTTCGATACCAACGTTGGCAGCTGCTCTTTGAATGGCCGCCTGTACTGAGAAGTCCCCGCATCCAGGACACCAGTTAGGTTTTACGTTATTACGGAAATCTTTGAATGTTGCCATCAGTCAAGCAACTCCTTTACACGAGTTTTTAGTTCACGAGGCAAGAATGGAGTGCCGTCATATTTCGTAATATTAAATGTTTTATCATGAGCGCCGATGTTCATTTTCATGATATTGGCCAGTTGCCCGGTCGCATTGTTTTCCACCACGATGACTTTTTTCGCCCGTTCAACATAAGGCCGCAATTCATTTGCCGGGAATGGATGAATTAAGCGTACATGCACATGGTTTGTTTTAATGCCTTCTTCATCCAATTGCGGCCGGACTTCTTCAATGGCACCTCTTGTTGAGTTAAAACCAACGATTAATACATCGGCTTCTTCATGCGGCGCATCCACATAAATCGGATCCTTGAAGTTTACATAATTTAATTTGCGCAAACGCTTGTCCATTTGATTTTTGCGGTTTCCAGGAGCTTCCGCAGGTTTTCCGGTTTCATCATGTTCGTTTCCTGTCACGTGATGGATTCCGTGAAGCTGGCCAGGCACCACACGCGTTGAAACGCCGTCCTCTGTAACTTCAAAACGTTTAAAATCTTCTTTCGGATCTTTTTCAGGCAATTCTCCAAGATTCAATTTGCCTCGGCGAATTTCGATTTTTGAGTAATCGAAAGGTTCGGCCGTCTGTTTACCTAAAGACAATTGCAAATCGGTCATCACAATGACAGGCAATTGCAATTCTTCCGCAATATTGAATGCTTGGATTGTATCGTAAAAGGCTTCTTCAATTGTGGAAGGAGCAATGACCACTTTCGGAATTTCCCCATGGGTGCCGTAAAGCATCGCCATCAAGTCTGATTGTTCCTGTTTTGTCGGAAGCCCTGTGGATGGTCCGCCCCGCTGCGTATCAACAATGACAAGGGGCTGCTCTGTCATACCGGACAAACCAATGGATTCCATCATGAGGGATAAACCTGGACCGGCTGAAGCTGTAAAGGAGCGCACTCCCCCAAAATTCGCACCGATTGCCATTGTACATGCGGAAATTTCATCTTCCGTTTGGATGACCGTACCGCCAAATTTCGGAAGCTTTTTAATCAAATATTCCATGATTTCAGAAGCCGGCGTAATTGGATATGCTGCCATGAAACGCGCTCCGGCGGCGATTGCTCCCAATGCCACCGCATCGTTTCCAATCATGAACAACCGGCGATTGCCGTCAGCCGGTTCCAATTGCCATTTTCCAACTTTGTCGCCAATCAATTCACAAGTGACTTCATATCCGCGGCGGATTGCCTCCATGTTCTTTTTGACCACTTCTTCCCCTTTGCGGCCAAAAATTTCATCGACAACTTCCTGGAAGTTTTCAATCGGCAAATTCAATAAAGCAGCAGTAGATCCAATGGCCACCATGTTTTTCATTAATGAAGTGCCCAGTTCGGAAGCGATTTCAGTAAATGGCACCGCAAAAAGCGGGGCTTTCGAATCTTCTGGATTTACAGGCTCAAATTTGCTATCCGCTAAAATGATGCTGTCTTCCGTCAATTCCTTATAATTGACTTCAATCGTTTCCTGGTCGAATGCAACCAAAATATCCAAATCGTCCGCAATTGCACGAACCGGTGTCGGGCGAACGGTAATTTTATTGTTTGTATGGCCCCCCTTGATGCGGGAAGAAAAATGACGATAGCCGTACAGATGGTAACCTAAACGGTTCATGGCCATCGCAAAAATTTCGCCAGTACTCTCAATCCCTTCGCCTTGTTGCCCACCGACTTTCCACGAAAGCTGATGTAACATTTTAACATCTCCTTAAAACATTTAATTGCATACATTATTTCTTATCTAAATATAACATGAATCCATTTCCTTGAAATAAGAAAAACCGTCAATAACTTCAATTTCAGACCTTTGACGGAAAAGTTTTGTTCAATATTTTGTAACGACTTTCCTTTCATTAGAATGCCTGATTTGAATAAGAAGATGTATAACAAGTTAAGGGACAAAAGCGAAGGATTAAGCAAAAAAAATAACGGAGAAAAACGTTTCCGTTTCTCTCCGTTCATCATTTGGAAGCCAAGCTTCCAATCGCCACTTTGAATGATTTATCGCTGGCGTTTCTCAACTACAAGTTTTAGTGCGGTACGATCTTCTCCGCCAATTTGGATGTCCGCAAAGGCTGGTGAACATACTAAATCTGTTCCGCTAGGCGCCACAAACCCGCGAGCAATGGCAACTGCCTTCACCGCTTGGTTCAAAGCACCTGCACCTACAGCCTGCATTTCCGCATATCCTTGCTCACGAATTACCGCAACGAGCGCACCTGCTACAGAATTTGGATTTGAGCGAGATGATACTTTCAATGAATCCACATTTATTCCTCCCCATACTTGCTTTTTTAATGATTTTGAATGAATCTTTCTCTCTGGCATTCATTCAAAGGACTTGAACTTGTGTCCGTAGCACATTGTATGCAGCATAGTAGAAAAATAGAATCATTTTGGAAGGGAATCATGCAAAAACTTGGGATTCAGCCTTGGAAAGGATAGTCATCATTGATGTATATCCTTTCGCAGGAAATGGCTTTTCCGGTTTCATTGTCGATATCCACGAAAAAGCCGCTGAATACGTCTCTTCCCGATTTTGGCACTTCGAATCGGGCCGGCAAATTTGTTTGGAATTTGTAGATGACACTTTCTTTTTTCATTCCCAGAATTTCGTCATATGGTCCTGTCATCCCCACATCAGTTATATATGCGGTACCCCCTGGAAATATTCTTGCATCCGCAGTTTGAACATGGGTATGTGTTCCAACAACTGCCGATACCCTTCCATCCACGTACCATCCAAAAGCAATTTTCTCGCTCGTTGCTTCGCCGTGAAAATCAATAAATACTAAAGGGGAGATTTTTCTCGCTTCTTCCACCAATTCATCCGCCATCCGAAACGGATCTTCGTGGGGAGGCAAAAATACGCGTCCGTGTAAATTGATTACCGTTAAAATGTTGCCGTTTTTCGTGATTTGAACGGCACCCTTCCCCGGTGCCTCTTTTGAAAAGTTTGCAGGTCGAATCAAATATTGGGCTTCATCGATAAACTCAAAAATTTCCTTATTATCCCAAGTATGATTGCCCATTGTAATGACATCAATACCCATTTGAAGTAATTGCTGGTAGATTTTTTGAGTAATTCCGCGACCTGCCGCCGCATTTTCTCCGTTCGCAATAACCACATCCGGTTCATATTTTTTCTTTAATCTTGGTAAATATTTTTCTACCGCTTCCCGACCAATGGAGCCGACGATATCACCGATAAATAGTACCTTCAATCTTACTACCACACTTTCTATAAAATCTATTCAATTTTACCATTTTAACGCCGGTAAATCTAATGGAATGTTATTTTGGACGATTTCGAAGGATTTTTTATGAAAAAGAATGATACTTATTGTTTGCATAATGCGCTCCATTCATGACAAAAAAGACAAGGGCATGTATACCCTTGTCCAAATCGGATGTCAATCGGCAAGCAAAGATTGGACTGGCAAAAAAAGTTTCCTTTGATATTTTCAAAAAAAGTGCTTTATTGACGAAAGAAGTTCAAAAATTATGGAAATCAAACCTGATTTTGTATACGTCCCGATTTATTCTTCACTTTCCAATCGAACTCTGGCAGATGGCTTCAATTTTCCACAACGAATACACTCATCAGAGAAATAACTATATTTATGTTTTCTGACCAATTTGCAATATAACCGCATAAACAATTTCATCTGATATCCGCTCCCCGTTTCCAAAATAAACCCATCTACCTATTAATTTACTATTCTTTCCGGAAAATATGAATATTTTTCAACTAATTTACTAAAAAAATTTTTAAAAAATATCTTTATGGGGTTTTAGAATTATCTATATGAAATATATACTGTACCAACAGATTCATCACCACCTTTGGTACTATTATACCCACCGGATTATTATTATTTTTTTGATTATTTCATCATCATTGATATAAAAAATAATCTTCGAAGATTCCGAAGATTATTTATACACATACACTTTGTTAGATTCAGTGGACTGCATGAACAAGTTTCTTTTCCGATATTATCATCAAATAATATCACAATTCAACAAAAATATTACTATATAATATTTAACGTTTACAAAAATATATTACTAAAACATTTTCCACCATTTACGCTTGCTTATTTCTTCCGGTTCATAAATAATCAATGGTTCATTGGATAAAATCCGGGCATTATTTTCAAGGAGAAGATCGATTGCATCATGTTCTTTCTTTTTTTCCAACACCGCAAGACCTTCGTTGAATAAAAACGGTCTGGATGTCACGTGATGGGCATCCGAACCATAAGTATGCACAAGATTCGCCCGGACCAAATCCAATGAAAGCTGTTGGGTCTTTTTCCCAAAAAAGCCCGCCAAACTTCCGGCTGTTATTTGTGCCAGAGCCCCTTCACGTATCAATCGTTCAAGGCGCTCGGGTTTTTCCGCAATGGCTTTGTTCCGCTCCGGATGGGCGATGATCGGTGTAATATCATGACGCAACAGTTCATGGATCATATTTTTTGTATATAACGGGATTCCGCTTGAAGGCAATTCCAGCAATAGATAGTTTGAATTTGCCAAAAGATGGACTTGATTTGAGACACACCGTTCAACGATTTTTTCTGAAATGCGCACTTCATGGCCAATATGAATCGTAAGCGGAACTTGGCGTTCATCCAATTTCTTCTGCAATTCCCGGATTTGCCCAATGACCACATCGGCAGGAACATCAAATTGGGGATGGCTTGCATGGGACGTTGAAATGATATCGGTTATGCCCTCATTAACGGCTGCTACAAGCATTTCAATCGACTCTTGGATGTTCTTCGGACCATCATCCACTCCGTATAGTATATGGCTATGTATATCCACCATTTTTCCACCTACTTTTTTGTTTTATCCTAAATTTACCCATATCTTTCCATTATTTCAAGGACTGATACACCTATTCTCCCAGCCCATTTCAAAGATAAAAAAAGAGTAAAGGCATTCCGCCATTACTCTGAAGCACCATAATAATAGTAATAATAATAATGCCCTTTTTCGATTACCGCGTTATTGATTACTACCCCAATAATATTTGCTTTTGACATATCCAATAATTCTTTTGCCTTCACGATGCTTGCCTTTTGTGTTTCTCCGGAGCTGACAATGAGAATTGTCGCATCGCACCGGTTGGAAAGAATTTGTGCATCAGTTACCGATAGTACAGGTGGAGCATCAAAAACAATCAGATCAAATTCTTCTTTTAAACTTTCCATAATCAAACCCATTTGTTTTGAAGTGAGCAATTCGGCAGGATTAGGCGGAATCGGTCCGCTGGTGATGGCATAGAGCCCTTCGATGTATGTTTCCTGAATGGCCTCTTCCAGTTCACATTGCTTTGTCAACAAACTGGACAAGCCAAAGACATTTTTCAAACGGAATGTATAATGGATGGTCGGCTTACGCATATCCCCATCAATCAGCAACACTTTCTTCCCTTCTTGGGAAAATACCGCCGCGATATTTGCGGAAACCGTCGATTTTCCCTCTCCCGCACCTGCAGATGTAATTACGATCGTTTTCAAGTCTTTATCTGGCACGGAAAACTTGATATTGGTCCGGATTGTCCGAAACTGTTCGGAAATGAAGGATTTTGGATTCGTTTCGACAATCAGTTTCCGCGCCATGGTTTTATTATTTTTTTTCTTTTTTCTTTTAAACATTTACATTTTCTCTCCTAACTGCTCGTTTAGATTTCACAGTTAAAGGAACTTCGGAGTTCGTATCTGTTATCTTGCTTACAAACCCTAAAATCGGTAATTCCAACAGTTCTTCAACATCTTGTTCCGTTTTGATAGTAGTATCCAAATATTCAAGCAAGAAAGCCAATCCTACGCCAACCATTAATCCAATGACTAACGCAATGGCCATATTCAACATTTTGTTCGGCTTGACAGGAGAAGGATTCTCGGGCAATTCCGCAGGGGATAATATGTTTACATTATCCACGTTCATCAACTCTTTGATTTCCTCCTGGAACACTTGAGCCACCGTGTTTGCAATATCCACCGCAAGATATGCTTGTTCATCCTGCACGCTGATATTGACTACTTGGGAATTATTCGCGTTCGAAACAGTGATTTGATTCGAAAGCGCTGATGGTGTTGTATTCAAGTCAAGAATTTCGATCACTTTGCTCAAAATGACCGGACTCTTGATAATAACGTTATATGTGTTAATGAGCTGCAAGTTCGTTTGGATATCCGTAGTTTGGATTTGATTTTGCTGATCACTCGTTTTCTGGTTCACTAGTATTTGCGTTGATGCCTGATAGATCGGTGTCAAAACATAAAAGCTGATGATGGCAGCTGCTAAAGTTGAAATGATGGTGATACTGAGAATTAATACGATTCTTTTCTTTAAAACTTTGAATATATCATATAAGCTGATTGTTTCTTCCACAGCGGTTCAACCCCTCCCTTGATATTATAGCTTAAATGCTTTTTCATTGGGTGCGTTATTTCGTATTTTTGTTTGGCAAATATTATTCATTTAACCAAGATTCACTTATAAATACTCTTTCGCTTTTTTCAATAAGTTGCTGCGGCGCTCTTCTTTGGCTGCATTGTAATCATCCCGCAGGCTTTGGGCATGGGCTTTGCTATATCCATTTTCTTCTAATTCATTTTCGATAATGGTCATAAGCGCGTTGAAAGCGGCATCTGTTCTTGCTTCCAGTCCATTGGCAGCTCCCATGTATTTATTATAAAAATAGCCTATATCTATGCTTTCACCATTCGCTCTCTTCGCGGAATATTCATCATACGCTTTTTGAATAAGTGCATCGAGATTGCTGTTCGCCTGATTTTCCAATTCTTTTAGAGAAGGAATATATTTTTCTTTAATTTCCGCAACGGTGAGTCTCTGTTGCTCTGAATCTCCTGTTACTTGATTCGGATCATTTTCAGAAGGGGTTGGATCCTCGGATTGAGTATATTCATTTTGGGCACCGTCCGAATTCTCTTCAGCCGGCTCATCTTTTCTTTCCTCGATTATATTTCCCTCTTTATCAACAACGATTTCGGTGCCGTCCGGTAAAGTGATGACATACGGATCTTCAATAATTTCCTCAACCTCCGGATCGGCTACATCATATTCTTTGAATTTGAATATATATAAACCATATCCACCGATACTAACGACCAACAACACAAATACAAGCAATATGTATTTCCATACTCGCTTCATAAAATACTCCTTTTCCTGCCTTGCTGTAATTCTTGTCCAATCAAATTCCCCAGAACACCCGTGTTCTGGGGAATATTTAACTTAATATAGAATAATAGATAATTAAGATAGTAGCAATAGAATTATTTGTTAATTAATTTTTCCAAATCGATATTATAAGTAACAGACGGACTATTTTTGAAGTTAACTTTCACAGTAATATTTGTTTTAGGTTTATAAGTATCTACAAATTTACCAAAAGTTTCTATATTGTTAGATGACATAATTGTTTCAAGATTATTGAAACTGCCCAAAATCTTTCCAAATATATCTTGGCCCTTAGAATAAGTACTTTCTAGTCTACTTCCGTTTAAAATCACTGTAACTGTTACTGAATCTAACTCATTATAAAGAAAATGGTTTTCAATATCTTCTTGGATAGCAGTGCTTTTCGTAGTAAGTTGATCAAGAGCTTTTGATATTTTTGCATCTTCTTTCGCTTTTATTTGAATAGTATTTCCGCTTAAAGATACTTCTCCATAAGTAGCGAAATCATTTTTATATTTATCTAGAATTCCTGTAATTGCATTATTTAAATCATTTGTATAATCAATAGTTGATGAACCTCCACCACCAGGAGCAGGTGTTTCTTCTACAGTATTACCTGATTCATCTACAGTTTCTTTAATGTTATCTTTTACTTGATCGTAGTTTGCAATCACATCACTAGGTTTTTTGCCTTCTGGAAGAACCAATTTTTCAATTTTTGAATTTGGATCCAATGTCAATTTTGTTCCTTCTGACACTTTCAATTCTTTTACTTCCACTGACTTTAATGTTACTTGAAGATCGTCAGCTACCGTCAACTCATCAACCACCAAGTTTTCCACTTGCACTCCGCCGGCAGTGATCGATACATTTGGAATTGGATATCCGCCTGCATTGAAGGAAGTGTTTGGAGCCACCAAAGTCAATGCTTTGATGCCAACAACTTTACCAGTTCTTGCTGCCACTACGTTGCCCAATGAAGCCACTTTTGCCGCTTGAAGATCTTCCACAATCAGTTCAACTTTTGCATCTTTTAATGCGGCAGCGTTGTTTGCATTAAATACTTTTGCAAGTTCTCCTGTAATTTCGAACGTACCATTTTTAGTGACCAATTTGCCGTCTTTGATTTCAGCGACTGTTTCCACCACTGTTCCTTTTGCTTCTTCAGCGCGAACAACAAAGGAAGCCAATTGGCCGCGTGTTACCGGATTTACAGGTGAGTATGTAGTAGGGGTTGTCCCAGTTGTCACCTTATTTGCATAAAGCGCGGCAATATATTCTTTATATTCAGAATTTGCAATATCTTTGAAAGGAAGATTGTTTGCATTCCCTGTCAATTCAAATGCTCTTGCAATGATTTTTGCCATTTGTCCGCGAGTCAGTGTTGCATTCGGTTTGAATGTGCCATCCGGATAACCGTTGATGATGCCCGCATTTGCCAAAGCGGCAATTTCACCATAGTAAGCATAATTTGTTGGAATATCTTTGAAATTTGGGTTTTTCACATTTTTCGTATCCAAGCCTAAAGCTTTTGCGATAATTTTTGCTGCATGAGCACGGCTGATTGACTGATTCGGCTTGAAAGTTCCGTCCGGATATCCAGTAATCACTCCACGTTCCACCAAATTCATTACATTGTCATAATGCACGTTCGCCGGTGTCAAATCCGAAAATGACTTTGCTGCATCCGCTTGAGTTGGTGCAATAGCAACTACCGCTGCTGTCGTCATTGTTGCGGCTAGCGCAATGTTATATAGCTTCTTATTTCTCATTATCCACTTTTTCCTCCTATTTACATATTTTTCTAAATTGTAATCCTTATAAATCATTATAACACAATTAGAACAGTATATTTAATAGTTTTTTAACATTATTTTAATTTACTATGAATCCCCCCAACAAAATAACTAGATTTTAAAGTTGGTAAATAAAAAAATTACCCTCCTTTGACTACCGTCAAAAGAGGGATGGTTTTACTTCGCATATTCCACCGCACGAGTTTCCCGAATAACCGTCACTTTGATGTGACCTGGATAGTTGAGTTCTTCCTCAATTTGTTTACGGATATCTCTGGCAAGTCGATGTGCTTGTAAGTCATCAATTTTTTCAGGTTGTACAATGATCCGGATTTCCCGGCCTGCCTGAATGGCATAGGATTTTTCCACACCTTCATAGGATTCTGAAATTTCCTCCAATTTTTCCAATCGGCGGATGTAGTTTTCTAGTGTTTCACTACGAGCACCAGGACGGGCAGCTGAAAGGGCATCTGCCGCCGCCACAATGACAGCAATCACACTCGTTGGTTCCACATCACCATGGTGGGAAGCGATACTATTAATTACAACTGGGTGTTCATTGTATTTCGTTGCAAGTTCAACACCGATTTCCACGTGGCTTCCTTCCACTTCATGATCGATGGCTTTTCCGATATCGTGCAACAATCCAGCACGCTTCGCAAGCGCCACATCCTCGCCCAATTCAGCAGCCATCAGCCCTGCCAAATGGGCCACTTCGATGGAATGTTTCAATACGTTTTGGCCATAGCTTGTCCGATATTTCATGCGGCCCAAAATTTTGATCAAGTCTGGGTGCAAATTATGGACGCCGACTTCGAAAGTTGTAAGCTCTCCCGTTTCACGGATATGTTCATCCATTTCCCGGCGTGATTTTTCAACCATTTCTTCAATCCGTGCCGGATGGATTCGTCCATCTTGCACCAGTTTTTCAAGGGCAAGACGGGCCGTTTCGCGACGAATCGGGTCAAAACCTGATAAAATAACCGCTTCCGGCGTATCATCAATAATCAAATCCACACCAGTAAGCGTTTCAAGGGTACGAATATTCCGTCCTTCACGGCCAATGATTCGTCCTTTCATTTCGTCATTCGGCAAGTTGACAACCGATACAGTCGTTTCCGCCACATAATCGGCCGCAAATCGTTGCATAGCCAATGCCAAAATTTCTTTCGCTTTTTTGTCAGACTCTTCTTTCGCACGGGTTTCAGCTTCTTTGATCATCATCGCAATTTCCGTTGAAAGTTCCTGCTCTACTTGTTTCAAAATGAATTCTCTTGCCTCTTCTTTAGATAAAGAAGCAATTCGTTCCAACTCTGACTCCTGCTTTTTTACGAGCTCTTCCACTTTACTTTCCATTTCTTCAATATGCTGTTGTCTTTCGGCTAGAGCCTCTTCTTTTCTCTCTAGACTTGCTTCTCTCTTATTTAGAGCATCATCCTTGCGATCAAGATTTTCTTCCTTTTGCAATAACCGGTTTTCTTGTTTCTGAAGCTCAGCACGTCTTTCACGAATTTCCTTTTCAGCTTCAGTCCGAAGTTTGTGAGTTTCATCTTTCGCTTCCAATAGTGCTTCTTTTTTCAGCGCTTCCGCTTCTCGCTTCGCTTCATCTATAATGAGCTCAGCTGAGTGTTTCGCACCATTTACTTTCGATTCATTCACTTTTTTCATATAGAAATAGATAACAGCGGCACCGACGATGAGCCCAAGCAAAGCGGAGATCATGTATTCCATACGAACACCTCCTCTTGCTATTATCACATGCAATTTCAGTCGGCTCATATATTGATAACAATTCTCAACATATTGCCTATTTCATTTTATCATTGAAAAAAATTATACAGTCTAATTGTATAGTTCGGAGTTTTCTCTGTCAAGGATTGCCACTGCTGATGGCATTTGATTTTGATTGTTGCTTCCTTTTTTCAGGATAATAAAATACGATAATTATTGGTATTTTTTCAATATAAAAACATTGGTGTAAAAAGGATCAAGAAGTTTATGGTTTCCTTTACGAAAACTTTCTTTTACCATTTTTCCATTATTTGATTATTTTTATACATATAATAATGGAAAAGGCGGCTCCGGATCATTTTTAAGGGTCAAAAAATCTATTAAGCTCCGTCTACAATAAAAAAGCGAATCAGATTATCGTCGTCCTCTGATTCGCTCTTTAAAAAGCAATCCCTTATTCTTCGTCAAATAATGGCAATTCTTCCGCCACTTCTTCATCGTCGTTATGGGCAGCGATCATATATGTGTTTGATGCCATGCCAAAAGATTCACGGATTTTTTCTGCAATTTCATCCCGGATTTCCGGATTTGCTCTCAAGAATTGTTTCGCATTTTCCCGTCCTTGGCCGATTCGTTCATCGTTATAGGAATACCAGGAACCGCTCTTTTGAATGATGTCCAATTCCACACCGATATCCACTATTTCGCCTTCTTTGGAAATGCCTTCACCAAACATAATATCCACTTCAGCTGTTCGGAATGGAGGGGCAACTTTATTTTTTACCACTTTAATTTTTGTTTTATTTCCCACCATTTCACTGCCTTGCTTAATTGTTTCCGCACGGCGGACTTCCAAACGGATGGAAGAATAGAATTTTAAAGCGCGGCCACCAGGTGTTGTTTCCGGATTTCCAAACATGACGCCGATTTTGTCGCGCACTTGGTTGATGAAAATGCAAATCGTATTGGATTTATTGATTACCCCGGACAATTTTCGTAAAGCTTGGGACATGAGGCGGGCTTGTAATCCCATGTGAGAGTCGCCCATTTCGCCTTCGATTTCCGCTTTCGGCACCAATGCCGCCACAGAGTCGATGACGATGATATCAATGGCGCCGCTTCGCACCAACGCCTCAGCGATTTCCAATGCCTGCTCTCCTGTATCTGGTTGGGAAAGAATCAATTCATCAATGTTGACGCCCAATTTTTGGGCATAAATTGGGTCTAACGCGTGTTCTGCATCGATAAATGCCGCTTGTCCGCCTTGGGCTTGCACTTCCGCAATCGCGTGCAATGCCACCGTTGTCTTACCGGATGATTCAGGACCATAAATTTCGATAATTCGGCCTCTAGGATATCCGCCAACCCCCAGAGCTGCATCAAGGGCCAATGAACCGCTTGGAACTGTGGAAATTTGCAGGTCTGTTTTTTCGCCAAGCTTCATGATGGAGCCTTTGCCGAATTGCTTTTCAATTTGTTTTAAAGCCATTTCTAAGGCAGCTTTACGATCACTCAAAACATTTCCTCCTTAAAAAACGTATCTGTATTGTTCTGTTTCTACTATACTTCTTTTTTGAGAAATAATCAATAAAAAAGCGAACGTATTTTCGCAAAAATAAAATTTGAGCCCATTTTTAGGCTCAAATTTTATTTTTCACACTTTTTTATACCCTTTTTCCTCAAGCAATCGGATCAAATAACTGAACGTATATTTTACCGCGCGTAACCGGTTTGTATTTCGGAGGCCTGAAAGCCGGAGTTTTTTCGTCACCACATCATCCCCAATGGCAATGCCGATCCAAACCGTTCCTGCCGGTTCTCCATCGTGAGGCTCCGGACCGGCAGCACCGGTCAATCCAACCCCGATATCCGTGCCGAATTTTTCACGGACATTTTTCGCCATACTTGCGGCACATTCGCTGCTGACGATGCCATGTTGATCCAGCAATTCTTTTGGTATGCCCAACTGATTGATCTTTGCTTCTTTCGTATAAGTGACCATTCCTCCAACAAGGGCTCCACTGACACCCGGGATTTCCGCCAGTTCCGATTGGAATAGCCCGGCCGTCAAACTTTCCGCTGCTGAAATGGTCAATTTGTGATGAAGCAGCATTTCAACCGTTTTTGAAGCCAACGTATCATCGTCTGTACCATAGTTGTATTTTCCGACAATCGATAAAATTTCCTGTTTCTCTTCATCAATTAATTTCCATGCCTCTTCTTTTGAATCCGCTTTTGCCGTAATGCGCAGCATCACTTCTCCGTCAGAGGCGAGCGGGGCGATCGTCGGATTTGCTTGGGCATCCAAAATATGTTGAATTTCCGTTTCCAACTCCGCTTCTCCGATACCATAAAACCGGAGAACATGGGAAAGAATTACCCCGCCTTTGCTGATGAGGGAAGCAAGCCGCGGCTTTGCTTCAAATTGAAACATCGGCTCCAGTTCCTTTGGCGGACCAGGCAACAATATGTAAGTCCGTCCATCCTTTTGAAGCATCATACCGGGAGCAAGGCCGTGATGATTCGGCAACACTTCACTTCCTTGCAAAACCAGGGCTTGTTTTTTATTATTCTCCGTCATTGTCCGGCCTTGGTTTTTAAAAAATGATTCAATGGTCGCCAACGCATTTTCATCATACACAAGCGGCACATTCAAATGCCCGGCAAGCGTTTCCTTTGTCAAATCATCCTTCGTCGGTCCCAATCCGCCGGAAAAAATGATCAAATCAGCGCGGGATTCAGCAATTTCAATCGCTTTTTTCAACCGACCCCCATTATCGCCAATCACAGAATGAAAATAAACATTAATGCCTATTTCGGATAATTGGGCGGAAATAAATTTCGCATTCGTATTCGCAATTTGACCTAAAAGCAATTCGGAGCCCACGGCAATTATTTCGGCATTCATCTTTTTCCCTCACTTATTTGGAATTGACAAAAACATGTCTGTTCAAATAGAAGTAATCCCATCCGGACCAAATGGTAAAGAATAATGCTACGTAAAGCATGATGTCATCAAATGGTATGCCGAACAGTGCAAAAATAGTATTGTGCAAAAGCAAAGCAACGATGGCAACGATTTGCGTCCATGTTTTGATTTTTCCCAATTTGCTGGCGGCGACAATTTTTCCTTCCCCGGCCAAAATGGAACGCAAACCGGTAACGGCAAATTCACGGCTTAAAATGACAATAACCACCCATCCTGGAGCAAGTCCAAGTTCCACCAACAGGATGAATGCGGAAGTCACTAACAGTTTATCTGCAAGAGGATCCAAAAATTTTCCCAAATTTGTGACCAGATTATATTTCCGGGCAAAATGTCCATCGATCCAATCGGTGCATGATGCAACGATAAAAATCAGTGCAGCCACAAAATGGTGGACAGGCATTTCCGCCCCAAATAATTCCATTGTTCCCCAATTAAAATCAAACATCATCACAATCACAAAAATCGGAATCAATAAAATGCGGGAAACGGTTATTTTATTTGGTAAATTCATCGTTCTCTACAACCTTTCATCAGAAAGAAAATATTGGTACATCCCATTATTTACTATACAACTTTTGGGCGAAAGAAAATAGTCATCTTCATTAGATGACTACTGTTCCTCGCTGAATTGAATAATGATATTTTGCGCACTTAAGTCTTGAACGTACTTGATTTCTTCACCGTTTACATAAACTTTTGCATTATTGGAGAAACCAAGTCGAATGCGGGCATAACCGTTCGCTGTGGAATCATGTTCCACCACTTCGCCCTGTTTATATATGCGATCTTCCACCTGTTCGTTTCCATTCGCGTCACGAATGCTTACCCATGTATCACCCAATACTTCCACACGGATGAGCATTTTGTCAGTTCCGGACAATTTATAGACCGTTGATACCCCATCCGGCTGCACTTCTCCCTCGGAAATCACTTGAGCTGTTTTTTCATCATCTTTTTGCTCTTCCTCATCCGCTTCTGTTGCCGGTTGTTTGTCAGAATTTTCCTCTTTTCCTTTTTCCTCATTATCTTTTGCAGGAGGTGTTTTAACTTCCGTTTGTTCGTATTCAAATGAATCGCCATTCTCCGTCACGGATTCATCTTCGGTAGAAGGTCTTTGGGAGAAAAAGAACCAAAGAACAGCAATAATAATGATAATGAATAAAGCGACGACATATTTCGGCAAATTTTCCATCAATTTATTTGGAGATGCGGTTTTTAATCTTTTCCGTGTTGGACTTTGGGAGAATGATTGGGCAACTTCCTCTGTTTGATGACTCGGAATTTCATCTTTATATTGCTCGAAAATTTCTTCCGGATCCAGGCCAACCGCTTCCGCATATTGTTTAATAAACGCACGGACATAGAAGGTTCCAGGCATGATGGAATAATTTCCTTCTTCAATGCCGATCAAATATCGCTTTTGAATTTTAGTTATTTCTTGCAAGTCATCTAAACTGTAACCTTTAGATAATCTCGCTTCCTTTAGGCGAGTTCCAAGCTCTGTCAACCATAACACCTACTTTATCTAATATTATTAAAATGAGAAAAAGTCATCGTTTGCAAAAGTGTCATTTTTTACAATCGCATCATAAACTATTTCTTCGTCCGGATGATGCCGCAATTCAATAATATAGTCAAAATCTTCAATGGAGTATTCGGAATGTTTCACAAAAATGTCGGGATGTTCAATCACCTTTACGCTGGGCATTTTCATCACTTCCCGAACAAGCCGCAAATGCCTTTCATCTGTCGACATTCTAGTGACAACGCCATCGAGGATAAATATATTATTTGTATTAAATTCATCCCCTATCAGTTGTTTTCGAACCGTTTGCTTAATCATTGTGGAGGATAAAAATATCCATTTTTTATTGGCACAGACGCTTGCGGCAACAATGGATTCCGTTTTCCCCACCCGGGGCATTCCGCGGATGCCGATCAACTTATGTCCATCGGTTTTGAACAATTCAGCCATAAAGTCGACCAATATGCCCAGTTCATCCCGTACAAAACGGAATGTATTTTTTTCATCTGCGTCTTTTTCAATATATTGACCGTGGCGAACTGCCAAACGGTCGCGAAGTTTCGGCTCCCGGAATTTTGTGACGCGGATATCATCAATCGTATTGACAATGGATTGAAACCGTTTGATGGATTCTTCGTTTTCGGCTTTTAACAACAAACCTCGACGCCCTTCGTCAACACCATTAATCGTTACGATATTCACTTTCAGCATACCAAGCAATGAGGCGATATCCCCTAATAAACCTGGACGATTTACTTGAATTTCATATTCGAAGTACCATTCACCCATCCACAACCGTCCCCTTGCAATAGAAACGAAATTGATTACCTACAAGTTTCATCATAGCGGATTTTGTATGTATTGAAAAGTTTACAATGCGACAAAATTGTGCCAAAATCGGACAAAATTATGCTTTATTTTACATTAAGTTCAATTTGAATGAAGAAAAAGGAGGAAAATCCCCCTTTTCCTTTTTCAAAAATAGAGCATCAGTTAACTTTTTTGTCTTGCACCAATTTCATGACACAGCTTGCCAGTGCTTGCTTTTCCTTTTCATCAGCCACTGACCATAAATCAGCCAGAACCCGCTCCTGCTCATTTTTCGGGTCCACATTTTTTGCCAAATACTCGCCGATTTGTACAGCCGTTTTTTCAATTGTGTTGCTGGATAATCCCATATTTTTTGCATTTTCAACTTGTTTTCCCAAGAATGATTTCCATTTTTCCCAGTTTTGTAATATTTCCATATTCACTCCTCCTTTTCGACATTAGTATGGTCAACCATCCATTTTTATATGTACCAACCACCATTTAATCGAATAATTTGTCCCGTTACATAATCCGCCTGACCACTAATGTAAAAGGAGACGAGATTCGCCACTTCTTCCGGTTCTCCTGGGCGATGGAGCGGAATTTCATCATAAATCGCCTGTTTTTCCTCTTCTAATAAATGTGAGTTCATATCGGTATTGATGATTCCCGGTGCGATGGCATTGACCAATATCCGCTGGCTGGCCGCTTCTTTCGCATAAGCTTTTACAAAAGCGTGCTGGGCCCCTTTCACCGTGGCATAAACGGTTTCATAGGCGGCACCCGCTTCTCCCCAGATGGATCCGATGAACATGATATAACCGCTGCCGTTTTGGCGTAATTTTTTTGACAAAAGCGCAACAAGGCGAATCGGATTTTGCACATGTTCTTTCCACAACTTATCGATGATGCTTGCCGGCGTATCTTCAAGCAACCCATAATATGCCGTTCCGCCGGCAAAAATCACCGCCTGGACAGAGAAGATTTGATTCGCCAATTGCTCCGCTCCCCCATCAACGGAAAAATCCGCCTGTACAGGAATGAATTCCGATTGCGGATAAGCGGCTGTCAATTCCTTCATTAATTGGTCCACTTTTTTCCGGCCTCTGAAATAATGCAAATAAAGCGACCAGCCATCTTTAGCCAGACGCTTTACAATCGCACTGCCAATCGCACCGGATGCCCCGATCACAAGTGCAAATTTCTTCATTGTTGATTCCTACTTATCGGTAAAATTTTAAAGATTGTTTGTTGGGATTCCCCTTGAATCGATTGGAAAGCTTCTTTTACATCTTCCAACGTAATTTTTTCAATCACCGGAACTACATCAAATAAATTCATATCATTAAATTTATATCTTGTAAATTGATTCGCAATATATTCCAAAGAATTAAGCGCTCTTAAGAAAAAACCGATTTTTTTACGCTTGATGCGTTCAATGGATTCAACATTGAGCATTTGCTCCGCGTGATTTACGGTATTCAAGATTTTTTCAACGAGTGCGTCAGGATTTGGCGTATCGGAACCGATTAAAGCAAAACCAAAACCTTTCTCCAACGTGAAATCGTAAGCAAAGGACTCATCGATTAAACCGTTGTCATAAACATCTGTGTAAAATTCCGATGCACGGCCAAATAAGTTTTCCAATCCGATTTGGATTGCAAGCTCATGCTTCAGCATTTCTTCTCCGCTCAAGTTGGTTTCTTTCGCTTTCAGCCCGACATACACTTTTGGTTGTTGGACATCCATTTGGATTTCCCGCTCTTTGATGGCCACTGCCAACGGTTCTTCATCAAAATAGCGTTGGATTTCCGGCGCTTCTTTGAAAGACTTTTTATTTTGGTTGTCTTCAATAAATGCCATCATCTCTTTCGGATCCACATTGCCGACGATGAAAAGCAGCATATTGGAAGGATGGTAGAACGTATTGTAACAAGTATATAAATGTTCGGCTGTAATTTGATCGATCGATTCAATCGTTCCGGCAATATCAATTTTTACCGGATGATTGTGATACATGTTTTCGATTGCGCCAAAATAAAGCCGCCAATCGGGCTGATCATCGTACATCGTAATTTCCTGTCCAATAATCCCCTTTTCCTTTTCCACCGTTTTTTCTGTAAAATACGGCTCCTGCACAAAGTCCAATAATGTTTCCGTATTTTCAAAAATATGGTCCGTCGCAGAGAATAGATAAGCGGTTCTTGTAAAAGAGGTGAAGGCGTTTGCGGAAGCCCCTCTTTCACTGAACTTTTGGAATACGTCGCCTTCTTCTTTTTCAAACATTTTATGTTCAAGAAAATGGGCGATGCCATCCGGTACGGTAATGGGCTCCTTTTCACCAATCGGCGTAAAAGTGCGGTCAACAGAACCGTACTTTGTTGTAAAAGTAACGAACGTTTTGGAAAATCCTTTTTTAGGCAATATATAGACATCCAGCCCATTGGCCAGCTTTTTATAATATAACGTTTCATCCAACTGTTGAAATTCGATGGTTTCCATTATTCCGCCTCCTTTCCGCAGAGGAAGTACGTAGCTTCATGTTTCAATTGGGATGCCATTTGTTGCAGGTCTTCTTTTGTCACCTTTTCCCAACGTTCCTTCCATAATTCCACGGAAAATTCTTCATCCAAATCTTTGTATTGGTCAAAAATATCAATTTGCCCGCGAGGCAAATCCAAGGCTTCACGCAATTGGTTGACGAGCATCGCCCTTGTTTGATTCAATTCCAAGTCGGCGATATTCCCCTTTTTCATTTCATCCAATTGTTCAAAAATGATATCAATGGCTTTTTTCTCGTTTTTCGGTTCAATCCCGGATATGACATAAAGGAGTCCGTAATGCGGCGAATAAGAGCTGGAAACGTAATAACATAAGCTTTCCCGTTCGCGCACATTCATAAATAATTTCGAATGGGCATAACCTCCAAAAACGCCATTGAAAATTTGCATTTTCGGAAAATCAGGATCCCCGAATTTCACCGGTGTGCTGAAGCCCATATGCAGTTTCCCTTGTTTCATATCCTGAAATTCTTTTACATAATCTTTCTCCGGTTTTGAATCCTCATTGATGGTTGGTTTTTGAGGAGTACGATCTTTAAATTGAAAAGCTTTTTTCATTTTTTCTTGTATCTCCTCAACGTCGATATCCCCTGCAACGTAAATGTCGATTTTATCGTTGTCGATCATCGACTGGTAAGCCTCTGTCAATGACGCCGGTGTCACTTCTTTCACCGTTTCGATCGTGCCGCTTGCAGGGATGGATGCAGGATGATTCGGACGTAAAATTTGCGTCAAACGCTGTTGGGCATAACGGGTTTTATCATCAAAAACAGATTCGATTCGCTGAATGACGATTTGTTTTTCCCGTTCAACGATGGAAGGGACAAATTGACCGTTTTTCCAATTCGGTTGAAAGATGACGGTTTGAAGCAAGTCAATCACATCGTTTAAAACCGGTTGGTTGGACAAATATTGGTCATTTACCGTTTCGACATTCAGCATGACCGTATGTTCCCCGCCGCGTTTCGAAACGTCGAAATACAGCATCGTTCCATATAAATCGTCCAAATAACTGCGAAATTCCGCCGACTTCCTGAATCTTGCATTGCTATGCTGCAACACGTTTGAAAGTACGGCCCGTTCTGCTGCGGTTTTTGTCGTCAATGGTGTTCTCCATTTAAAGGAGAAATTGACCGTTTTAAATTGTGTCGTTTTTCTTATATGTAGCGAAACACCTTCCGCCAATTTCGTCGTCTGAAACAAAAAAATTCCTCCTGACTTCCCAATATTATGCATAACCTCATAAATAATTTTCTCAAGAGACATGTATATTATTCAAAAAACTACGAATTGACCACTATTACTACTATACATGGAATAAATTAGTTTATGTACAACATTTTTATTTTAATAGAAAATTTTCCATTTGGCATTCAAAAGCACTTAAATCTCCTCATTCACGGGATTCCAGCCAAGCTTTGGCCAAAGTTTCAACCACGGGAAAAATGCTTTCGATTGGAATCGCTCCAAACCCTACCATTACAAGATGATTGGTTGTTTTCGTCTGATAACATGTTGAAACCGGATCGATGGCTATTCCATTTTCCGATGCAATTTGAACCGCCCGCCCTTCTTCCAGCCAAGGAGGGAGTTGAATGATGATATGAAGTCCTGCTGTATCGCCAAAAATTTTAAACTCATCCGTCAAATTGGTTTGTAATGCCGCCAATAATTGCTTTCTTTTTTTGCGATACAATGTACGCATTTTTTCAATATGCTTTGCAAAATGGCCGGAACGCATAAATTCAGCAACAACCAGTTGATCGATTCTCGATACGGTCGGTTTTTGATTTTGATAAAACTTTTGAAATTCCCCTGCAAGAGGTAACGGCAATGCCATATAACTCATCCTTATGGAAGGGATGAGGGTTTTGGAGAATGTGCCAAAGTAAATCACCCGTTGAAGTTGATCCAGATTTGAAAGCGGCGGAATCGGTAACCCTTTATAACGGAATTCCGCATCATAATCATCCTCGATCAGATATGCATCCACTTCTTTTGCCCATTGGAGAAGCCGTGCTTTTCGTTCAATAGGCATCACAACCCCCAAAGGGTATTGATGGGCCGGCGTTACATAATACAATTTCACCATTTTTGAAGGAACAGCGGCTCCAGCTTGATCAATCGGTACATATTCAATATCATAATGCATTTGCTGAAAAATCGAAGTTGCCCTAAAATATCCGGGTTCCTCCACCGCAACCGAAATATTGCCAAAAAAAATGCATAATGCCTGCAACTGCTGTTGTGTGCCGCTGAATAGAAAGATTTGCTCCGGTTCGCAAGCAATTCCCCTTGCCATATGTAAATATTGGGCAATTTCCTTTCGCAGCGATTCTTCTCCTTGCCATGCACTATTGTGGACGGGATGGCTTTGCAATTGGTTTTTATATATTTTTTCCCAAATTTTATAAGGAAATGCCTCCGCATCTACCTGTCCGTTTTTTAAATTAAATATCGTTTTCTCTTCAGCGGGTTTGATGGACGGCTTTTTCGTTGCAGGAACGCGCAGCCATTCCTCATTATATTTGGCGACAAAGTAGCCGGAACGTTCCACGCTGTACAGGAAGCCTTCGCTCAATAATTGTTCATATGCGTTTTGGACCGTTTGGATACTGATATTTAATTGTTCCGCAAGTTTTCTTTTGGAAGGCAATTTTTCATTTGGCTTTATTTGCTTATTGATGATTTTTTCCTTTAATTGTTCGTAGATTGCAATATACTTGGGCACCCCATCCGGAAATTGAAACTGCAGCTCCATCGGCAACCTCCTGGTATGATGAAAAATTCGTAATTTGGTTATTTCAAAAATACCAAAGGAGGTTTTTAATGGCAACAAAGGAGTTGATACAATGGAACATATTATTTTGGAAAATGATATCGTTTTGCTTCGGCCAATAGAATCGGAAGATATCGAAGCGATTGCCGAAGCGGCGAAGGATGAACGTATCTGGGAACATATGCAGGTTGATTTGGCAACGAAAGAAGCGGTTGAAAAATATGTGGGAAAAGCGGTTCAAGAACGGAAGGAGCAAGTTTCCTATGTCTTTGTCATCATCCATAAGAAAACCAATCGAATTGTAGGCTGCACTTCATTTTTAGATCTCGTTTTGGACCATAAAAGGCTGGAAATTGGGGGAACATGGCTGAATCCATCGGTATGGCGTACACCGGTCAATACCAATTGCAAATATTTGCTACTCTCCTATTGCTTTGAGCAGTTGCAATTGAATCGGGTTCAACTGAAAACTGCCCATACAAATAAAAAATCCCAAAGAGCCATCGAAAGAATTGGAGCCACAAAGGAAGGCGTGCTTCGAAATCACATAATCAGGCCCAACGGAACCATCCGCCATACGGTAATGTATAGCATCATCAAAGAGGAATGGCCCGCTGTCAAAGAAAGATTCCTGCATGAATTGTTGTAATTGTGTCACAGTTTTACAGGATGGGAAGCGGCAAATAAATAGCTCTACCCTGGAACAAAAGAAGCTGCCCGAAAAGTTTCTTCCGGACAGCTTTTGTTTATTCGTTGATATTGGAAATCAGCACTTGTCTTGGACGGCTGCCGTCGGGAGGACCGACGACCCCGCGGGCTTCCATTTGATCGATGATTCTTGCCGCGCGGGAATAACCGATGCGGAAGCGGCGCTGCAGCATGGAAATGGAGGCGGATTGCATTTCCACCACCAATTTCACCGCTTCATCATATAACTCGTCGGTTTCCTCTTCAAAGCTTTTTTCCGGTTCATCCGTTGGGATCATCGTTTCATCATATTGGGCTTTCTGTTGGGAAATGACATAATCCACAACCGCCTGCACTTCCTCATCGGAAACGAATGCCCCTTGAACACGGATTGGTTTGGAAGTTCCCGCCGGCATAAAGAGCATATCTCCCCGTCCCAATAGCCGCTCTGCCCCCCCCATATCAAGAATCGTGCGGGAGTCCACAGCACTCGATACGGCAAAGGCGATACGGGATGGGATATTCGCTTTAATGACCCCGGTAATGACATCTACGGATGGTCTTTGGGTTGCGATAATCAAGTGAATACCTGCCGCGCGCGCCATTTGAGCCAAGCGCGTAATGGCATCTTCCACGTCATGGGATGCCACCATCATTAAATCCGCCAACTCGTCAATCACCACAACGATATACGGCAACTTCGGCATTTGTTCATCGTGTTCCTGATTGTAACGTTCAACATAGTTGTTGTACCCTTTGATGTTTCTTGTTCCGGTATGGGAGAACAAGTCGTAGCGTCTTTCCATTTCGCTGACAACCTTTTGCAACGCCTGGGACGCTTTTTTCGGATCCGTCACAACGGGCGCAAGCAAGTGCGGAATGCCGTTGTAGACATTCAATTCCACCATTTTCGGGTCAATCATCATCATTTTGACTTCATGCGGTTTTGCACGCATCAAGATGGATATGATGATTCCGTTTATGCACACACTTTTCCCGCTTCCCGTTGAACCGGCGACGAGCAAGTGAGGCATTTTGTCCAATTCCGCCAAAATGGCCTGTCCTGTAATATCACGTCCAAAACCGATCAATAGTTTTGCATCCGGTTTATTATTTTCTTTCGATTCAAGGACTTCTCTCAGTGTTACAACGGCGACTTCACTGTTCGGCACTTCAATACCAATGGCCGACTTTCCGGGAATCGGCGCCTCCATTCGGATGTCCTTTGCGGCCAGTGCAAGGGCCAGGTCATCCTGTAAATTGACAATTCTACTTACCTTTACCCCCACATCCGGCATGACCTCATACTTTGTCACAGCCGGGCCCAAGTGTACTTGCACCACTTTCGCTTTCACACCAAAGCTTAAAAGGGTTTGTTCCAGCTTTTTCGCGTTTGCTTGAATAATTGAATATTCCCCGCTTTGATCATGCTCAGGGGGAACATTCAATAAATTCATCGGCGGCAAGCGATAATCCTGATTTTCCACATTCTTTTCAACAGACTGCTGAATCGTTTCTTCAATGGATTCGTCATCCGTCACTTCTTCCGGCTCTTCCCGCACTTTTTGAATATTTTGGGTGAAGGCTGAAATGATTGGTTCATGATCCTCTTCATCCTCTTCAATAATGGATAACGGAACTGTTTCTTCATTTGCCACAGCCATTTCTTTTAATGCTGATTGTTCACTTGTTTTCGCCCGCTTTTTGGCATTCTCGTCCTTATTCAAAGAACGGCGTTTTCTTTTTTTCCGTTGTGGCAGTTTTATTTTGAGGTTTGGAATTTTCTCGGCAATCATTGGCACAAAAGCTTTTCCCGTCACTAAAACAATTCCGATAATGAACAATAACACGGCGACCACCCGAGCTCCGGCGGAACCGAATAGAATGTGGAACATGCTGAATAATAATGCCCCAATAAATCCGCCGCCCAGAGCATTGCTTCTGTTTACAATCCCGCCATCCGTAATCATGATCCGCCAAGTTTCTTTCAAGACCGATTTAGATTCCAAGGCATCCTGTTTATATAACTCTTCAATAAGTACACTATGGCTAAAAATTGACAGACTGAAAATCATCATGATGACACCGAGAACAACCCGGTCCGTAAGCGGGATTTTTTCACGCTTGACCATCAATAATAATGCGAATAGTGCAAGAAATGTCGGAATGGCAAAGTATAAATTGCCTAATAAAAACATGGAAATATTTTGCGCCGTTTTGCCGACAAAACCATATTCGAAAAAGATGATGATTGAAAAACCAATCAACAGCAATCCAATGATTTCAAAATAGAGGACGGAAATGCCGTTTTTTGCTTTCGTTTTCGCTTTTGTTTTCCCTCTCGTCTTCCGTTTCGCCAAATTGTTCACCTACTTTGCAATCAACCATCAACAGTATGAGAAACAGGATTTCCTTGACCGCGGGATCGCGGTGAAGAAAATCCTGTCTTTCCGGGCTGGCTTAGTATTCCATAATAATTGGGATAATCATTGGACGACGTTTCGTTTTTTGGAATAGATAAGCGCTAAGCGTTTCACGGATTTCTTGTTTAATATTCGTCCACTCAAATGTATCTTTATTAACATATTTTTCAATGCAGTCACGGGCAATTTGCGTCGCTTCAGAAATCAATTCTTCCGATTCGCGAACGTAAACGAAGCCCCTCGAAATGATTTCCGGACCGGAAGCGATTCTCTTTTGGGAACGGTTAAGGGTTACAACCACAATGAATATGCCGTCTTGGGACAACAGTTTTCGATCCCTCAACACAATGTTTCCAACATCGCCAATACCGCTTCCATCAATTAATACATTTCCAGCCTGCACTTTTCCGCTTATGCGCATTTTCCCATTTCGATATTCAACAACATCGCCTTTATCTGCAATGAAAATTCTTGATTTATCAATTCCGACTTGCTGTGCCAATTTGGAGTGCGCGATTAACATACGGTATTCGCCTTGGATCGGGATAAAGTATTTTGGCTTCATTAAATTTAACATCAATTTTAAATCTTCCTGGCTGCCATGTCCGGAAACATGGACTTTTTTGTCGGCAGTCAATACCGTTGCACCAGCTTTGGCAAGATTGTTCATCGCATTGGACATTTGCACTTCCATTCCTGGTGACGGTGTGAATGTAATCAACACAGTATCCGTATCTTTTATACGGATGTCGCGATGTTGTTTTCGAACGATTTTATCAAGGGCGTCAAGCGGTTCCCCTTGATTGCTTGTCACAATAATGATCAATTCATCATCTTCATATTTGCTGATTTCCGTAATTGGAATCAATGTATTTTCATCAATCGATAAATATCCAAGTTTCACGCCGATATCGATGACTTTTTCAAGGCTTTTCCCCACGATAGCGACTTTCCGGTTTGATTTTTGTGCTTGGTTGAATACTTGTTGAATGCGGATAAAATTCGATGCATATACTGCAACAATGATACGGGCAGGGGCAGAGTGGAAGTATTTCGCCAACTTTTCTTCAATCACGGTTTCACTTGTCGTATATCCTGGACGTTCAGCTTCCGTTGATTCGGAAAGTAAAATGAATACCCCTTCTTCACCCAATTGAGCCATTTTCGCAAGATCCGGCTTGAATTTTCCTTTTGCCGACTGATCAAATTTGAATTCTCCAGTAAACACAATTGCCCCTTCGGAAGTGTGGAACACGATGCCCAAAGAGTCTGGAATGCTGTGTGTTGTATGGAAAAATGTTACATAAGTCGATTGGAAATTCATGCGACTTTTGTTCGTCACTTCAAAGAATTTCACTTGATGCGGTGCCGGAAGCTCTTTTAAATGTTCCTTTGCAAGTGCAATTGTCAGTTTCGAACCGTACACAGGGGCATTTATTTTTTGCAAAACATAGGCAATGGAGCCAATGGCATCTTCATGGCCATGGGTTAAAAATATTCCTTTAATCCGATCTTTGTTTTCTTCCAAATAAGTAAAGTCTGGAATAACGATATCAATACCAAGCATTTCATCTTCCGGGAACATCAGTCCGCTATCGACAATAAAAACTTCGTCATCGATTTCGATCACGTACATGGATTTACCGATTTCTCCCACTCCTCCAAGCGGGATGATCCGAATGACTTCATTTTTTGTTTTTAACACAATCTTTCCTCCTAATATTATCCCGAACGCACAACCACTTATTTATCATTATACGGTGAGATGGGTGGAAGTACAAATAAAAAATGGGATTTCAAAGGGGGAAATTAAAAAAACCTGCCGTCCAAACAACTCAGAATGGAATTGTTTGGACAGCAGGATTTAAATACTTTGTTTTACATGTTCCCAAACTTCATCAAATTGACGCTTCTCTTCTTCGGTCATCTCAACCAGCGGCAGACGAACCCGTGCGACTGAAAAGCCTACTTTGCCTAATGCATATTTCACCGGAACCGGATTCGGACATTTAAACAGCTGTTTAAAAAGCGGCAATAAAGCTTGATGCATTTTCGCTGCCTCGTCTAATCTTCCTTCTTCAAAGGCGCGGATCATCGCCTGCATTTCATTCCCGACCACATGGGAGGCAACGGAAATGACGCCTTTGCCTCCGATGGCCAAAAGGGGCAGCGTCAATGCATCATCACCGCTGTAAACGAAGAAATCTTCATCGGTCTTTGCTAATATTTCAGCCATTTGATCCAAATTTCCGCTTGCTTCTTTTACGACTTGGATATTAGGTATTTTGCTTAATGCAATCGTTGTGGCGGCTTCGATATTGGTGCCCGTGCGCCCTGGCACATTGTAAAGGATAATGGGTAAAGCCGTTTCTTTTGCTACTGCCTCAAAATGTGCATATAGACCGCGTTGATTCGGTTTATTGTAGTAGGGAGCCACCAGCATGACCCCATCCACACCGAGGCTTTCCGCCTTTTTCGTCATCTCGATTGTTTCTTTTGTATTATAAGTGCCTGTTCCCGCAATGACGGGTATCCGTTTATTCACCTTTTCAACGGTAAATCGAATCAGTTGAAGTTTTTCATCCATTGATAAAGTTGGCGATTCACCGGTTGTTCCGCAAACAACAATCGAATCGGTTCCATTCGAAAGCAAATGTTCAATCAATTTCTCTGCCGCTTCGAAATCAATGTCACCATTTTCTTGAAACGGTGTCACCATGGCAGTAGCGATCCTACCTAAATCCAAATCTAACACCCCTTATAGTAAGTTATCCTCCAGCATTGCTTCAGCGATTTGGATGGAGTTCAATGCAGCACCTTTCAATAAGTTATCTGCAACGATCCATAGGTGGAAGCCTTTTGGATGATTCAAGTCTTTGCGAATTCTTCCGACATACACCGGATCTTCATCTTCCACAAAAATCGGCATCGGATAAACTTGGTTGTTGATATCATCTTGCAATACTACTCCAGGAGCGTCTTTTAAAATATCAAAGAGTTCTTGTAGACTCGCCTCTTTTTCCACTTCGATATAAACAGATTCCGAGTGTCCGGCAACTACCGGAACTCTCACGCATGTTGCCGCAACTTCCAAATCAGGCAAATGCATGATTTTTTTCGTTTCATTAATCATTTTCATTTCTTCTTTTGTATATCCGTTTTCTGTGAATACATCAATTTGAGGAATCACGTTGCGGGCGATTGGATAATGTTTTGGTTCGGATTTAACCGGCAACACATTCGCTTCTACATTTTTTCCTTTCTCCCATTCTCCGCTTTGCACGCGAAGTTCTTCAATTGCGGACATTCCTGAACCGGAAACCGCTTGATATGTGGAAACAATGACTCTCTTTAGACCTAATTTTTCCCGGATCGGTTGGAGTGCAACAACCATTTGGATTGTTGAACAGTTAGGATTGGCAATGATTCCGTTATGTTTTTTTAAATCCTCACGATTCACTTCAGGCACCACCAACGGCACATCCGGATCCATACGGAAATGACTTGTGTTATCAATTACAACGGCACCTTTTTTGACAGCTTCAGGAGCAAGTTTTGCGGAAACGGAACCGCCTGCAGAAAATAACGCGACATCCACTCCCTCAAACGCTTCAGGCGTCGCTTCTTCAATTTTGTACGTTTTTCCTCCGAATTCAATTTCTTTTCCTGCGGATCTGGCAGATGCCAAAAATTTTATATCTTTAATTGGAAAATTTCTTTTAAGTAATTGTTCTTTCATTTTAGTACCGACTGCGCCAGTCGCACCAACAATCGCTACTGTTAATTGCTTCGCCATTGCACAAATCTCCTCCTAAAATAGTAACCAAATAATCTTCATATAATGATGAAAATTTTATCACAATTTTACTGAATTGTGTGATAAAAATTAATTTTCTTTATGGTATTGAATAAATAAAGGCTGTAGCTGCTTTTTGTAGTAAATTGCGTGCACGACTGTATCCACCATTTTTGAAAAATCGGCTATCAACGAAGTCGGTTTATTGAATGGATCATCTTGCCCGAAAGGAATAAAATAAATGTTTTTTGAGTTTAATAGTTTCATAATGTTGACGCCGTTTAAACCAAGGGCATCATTTGTGGAAATTCCGATCACTACAGGATTTCCGTTCCGGAGAGTGGCTTTTGCCGCCATCAATACAGGGCTGTCTGTCGCGGCATTGGCAAATTTGCTGATGGAATTTCCCGTCATGGGAGCGATGACCATACAATCAAGAGGATTTTTTGGCCCCAACGGTTCAGCTTCCACAATGGTCGAAACGACTTTTTCCCCCGCCAACTCCTCGATTTTTTTCACCCATTCTTGCCCGGAGCCGAAGCGGGTAACCGCAGTCAAAACGGAATGAGTAACAATTGGAATCACCGTCGCACCTGCATTGCGAAGATCTGTAATTTTCGGTACGACATCCTCATATGTGCAATGGGAAGCGGTGATGCCAAGCCCTATTCTTTTACCTTTCAGCAAGACTTTCTCCTCCTTAATTGACCAACAATTGAATTGTATAAAATGTTCGCCGCATCATTCGGGAAAAATTTCCCCGGTAATGCAGGAAGCAATTGGTAATTTTCCCGTTCTACCCCTTCTTGCAAACAACCTGGATAGGAAGCTAAATCAAAAATCGGAATGCGGATTTTTTCGTTGATACCCGCATCCAGCCATTTTGCCGGTATGGTATTGACAAAGTAATCCGCTTCGATTTCCCCCACATCCGCCAAATAAGAAGCTTGATAACGAAAGGCTTTCGCTTCGTTCAGTTGCACATCGGATCGGACTGCGATGATGACTTCAGCACCGATGCTTCGAAGCAGATGTCCCAAGGTTTTTGCCACCCGGCCAAATCCCGTAATGATGAATCTTTTTCCGGAAATGGCCTGCTTCGTTTGGTAAAATGTCGCAACAAACGCTTCCGCCGTCAACAACGCATTTTGCCAGATAAACGCTTCATCTTCCAAGTAATGATGGACGGTATGTTCCTCCAAAATTTCCTTCCATTCCTCATTGGTCTTTCCACAAAAAATAGTGGCGTTTTGCAACCCCAATACTGCAGGCACTTCCACTTTCAATGGTTGGATTGGCAGTACGATATAGTCCGGCTCTTGCTCTATTGCCAGCTGATTTAATTCATTGTCCCAAGAAGTTTTGCTTTTGTAAAAAACCGTCCGTTCGGGGTTTGACAATTTCTTGGCGAGAAGTTTCAATCGGGCATCCGTTCCAATGATGAGCCATTTTTCGCTGTTCATCGGTCATAATACCTTCTTGTGCCTGTGGTTTTGCGGAACAAAATGCGGTCTTCTCCAATCAGATGAATTTCTTCCCAAGGAATGAATAATGCCGCATTTGCTTTTCTCTTTTGGAAAGGCAGCCGGGATGTTTCTATCAGTTCAAATCCTAAAATTTTCCCCGTTTTAGGATCGAAAATGCATTCCGTTTCGGACAAATAGCCGTAGCGAACACCGTTTTCCATTTCGATCAATTCTTTTTCAGCGAGCTCTGACAACAGCATCATTTCCCTCCTCCATGAGCTTATTAGTACTATATGCATTGAAAAACTGATAGGTGCCCATCTTGTTTTAAAACTTTTTGGTTGACATTCTGTTCTAACTGTATATACTGTATATATACAGTTATGCATCCGAATGGTGGTGACTTTGTGGACATCAAACTGAGCAACGCATCGGAAAAACCGATTTATGAACAAATTACAGAACAAATAAAACAAGCAATCATCACAGGAAAATTGAAGCCGGGTGATTCCCTCCCTTCCATCCGCAGCCTGGCAAAAGAATTGAAAATCAGCGTGATGACGACAAAAAGGGCCTATTCCGATTTGGAGCGGGATGGATTTATCGTCACTTTTGCGGGAAAAGGCAGCTTCGTCGCGGAACGGAATCAGGAATTCTTGCGGGAAGAATTGCTTCGCCAGGTGGAGGAGCACTTATCTAAAGCCGTTCAAATCGCAAAGCTTGCAGGAATCGAGGGAAAAGAACTGATTGATTTACTTTCAATGTTAGTGGAGGAGGAATTGGAATGACGAATGCAATTGAAGTGCGCAATTTAAGTAAGAGGTTTTCCCAATTCCAATTGGAAAATGTTACTTTTCAATTGCCAAAAGGAACCATTATGGGATTTGTAGGGGAAAACGGTGCCGGTAAAACAACAACCATTAAATGCCTTTTAAATTTATTGAAAAAAGAGCAGGGGGAAATCAAAATTTTCGGGCTCGACCATGTTGAACATGAAACGGAAATCAAAGAACAGATCGGCGTTGTCTTTGATGACCTTTACGTACCGGACATTTTGAATCCAACCCAAATCAACAACATCTTTGAAAAAATCTTCAACCGTTGGGATGAAAACTTCTACGTTGAACTATTAAAACGATTTAAAGTCCCTTTCAAAAAACCGGTTAAACAGCTTTCCCGTGGGATGCGGATGAAACTGTCCATTGCCATGGCTTTGGCCCACCATCCGAAATTGCTGATATTGGATGAACCGACAAGCGGACTTGACCCGATTGTGCGGGATGAAATTCTTGATTTGTTCATGGAGTTTATTCAGGACGAGGACAACAGCATTTTATTCTCCACCCACATCACATCCGATTTGGAAAAAATCGCCGATTATATCACTTTTATTCATGAGGGGAAAATTGTCTTCAGCAAAAATAAAGATGAACTGTTGTATAATTACGGGATTTGGAAAGGAACAGCCGAGCAATCGATGGAACTGCCGGAACACGCAAAAGTGCGTATGCAAAAAAACGCTTTTGGCGTCGAGATTTTAGTGGATCGCAAAGAAGTAAACAGCGCCTTTACACTTGATAAGCCGTCCATTGAAGAGATCATGTTATTTTTCGTGAAAGGGGTTCAACCATGAGGGCACTTATTTTGAAAGATTTGTATTTAATGTTCAATCAAAAGAACTTAATCTTCACTTTAACATTGTTATTTTTCTTCGCCTCTTTCTTTTTTGGAGATCCTGGAATGCTGATGATTTTTCTAACCGTTTTATGTATTACACAAATTAACACCTTACTTGCCTATGACGAAACAAGCAATTGGTATCGTTATGTCTATACGATGCCGGTGAAAAAAGCCGATATTGTAAAAAGCAAATATATATTGAGCTTAATTTTGCTGTTATTCATGCTCTTGATTATCTTTCCAGTATTTCTGATTACGAACGAGATGTCCGGAGCAGCTATTGAGATGAATGAATTTTTGAAGGTTTTATCTATTGTCGCCTCCAGCTTGCTGATTATGTTGGGCCTAACGATTCCAGCAACCATTAAATACGGAATCCAAAAGGGGCGCATTTTGATACTAGCTGCTATATTCATCCCAATTATCGCTACAAATATTTTATCCAATGGGAATTGGAGTGTACGGTTTTTTGAAATTTTGGATATATTGAGTCTTATTTCTTTGCCGGTTTCTGCAATTCTTTTCTATTTATCTTATAAACTTTCCACCTACATTTTGGAGAAAAAGGAATTTTAACAATCGAGTAGGAGGGAGCGATTAACTCCCGTCCTCTCACACCACCGTACGTACGGTTCCGTATACGGCGGTTCAATTAAGATGATTGACGCAAGTCTTTATAACTTCCGTGAATAGCTGTTCTCTTTATGCCAGTGGTCACTCCACCCTCCAAGAGGTCTCCCACGGGATTCACCGCTTCCTTCCTCAAGTGAGGTACTACGTTTTCTGTGTTCATCATGACTCACTGAATGCCAAGGGCTATTCTCTCTTAATTGTTCGGTCCTTCTTAGTAGTTCTAAACCAACTAATACTATGACCTCTGCTGACTTCTGACGGTTCAGCTACTTATCACTAAGTAGGTTATGAAGCGTACTTCACATATCCGCCAGACCTCCCCGGGTAAGAATGTAATCTTTCCTTCCATCTATCTGCTTCATTTACTCTGTACCACCTTTGGCAGAAAGGACTTTGTTTTGTTTAGCAAACTCATCCAATGATACCTAGCCTTATATGAAGTTCGTGTTCCTCAGACCGGAAGTTTGCCGCTCGCTTCCTTCAGATTCCGCGTCACCACGGACACCCTTGCGTTAAGCTAACTGTTACTTCTGCCTTCACAGTTCGGGACTTACACCCTATAGATTACACCCATGCCAGGCGCACTAAAAAAACGAGCAGAGGACGTTTTCCCTTGCTCGTTTTTTCTTCATGCATTTACCATTTTTCGTTGATAATTTTGGACATCCTGCCCGATGATGGCCACTGCCGGTTCAACGGAAAAAATCTTACCGATCAGTTTCTGTACCGAATCCAGTGAAATGCCATCAATCTTTTGAAGAATTTCATCCACCGGCAAATGACGGCCAAAAATCAACTCGTTTTTCCCGTTTCGGGTCATACGGTTTGTCATGCTCTCCATATTGAGCAGGAAACTCGCTTTCAGCTGCTCTTTTCCGTTCTCAAGCTCTTTCGGTGTCACACCTTCTGTTTTGATTTTTTCAATTGCCCCTAGAATCGTTTCATGCAACAGGGACAATTGCTGATTGTTGGTGCTGCCGTATATGGTGATCGCCCCAACATCCATGTAACAGGAAGGATAGGAGTAAATGGTGTAAGCCAATCCCTTTTCCTCCCTCACTTCTTGGAACAGACGGGAGGACATGTTGCCTCCAATTATATTATTCAGCGCGATGAAGCTATAATAATCGGAATCTTTGACGCTGATGCCAGGATAACTCATGGCAAGATGGGACTGCTCCACATCCCTTTCCTTGATGAAACGTCCTGAGTGGAAGGCCGGATCCGTCAATTGCATCGGTACGGCTTTTTCTGACGGTTCAAATTGTCCAAACAATGATTCAATATGTAAGAGCAATTCCTTCGATATATTCCCGGCAAGGGATACAACGACATTTTTTGGATAATAGTGTTTCTCCATATAGGTTAGAATGAGCTCCCGATTGAAGGTTTGAAGGGTTTCTTTCGTCCCCAAAATGGGAAGTCCCAATGAATCGTTCGGATACATGACTCTCCATAAACGTTCATGGATATCATCATCCGGCGCATCTTCGCTCATTAAAATTTCCTCTAAAACGACTTGCCGTTCCTTTTCCAATTCACTTTTTTCAAAAACGGAATTGAAAAACATATCCGCCAATATGTCAATGGCCAATTTTCCATGATGGTCCAACACTTTCGCATAATAACATGTATTTTCTTTTGTTGTGAATGCATTCAGCTCTCCGCCGATGCGATCAAACTCCTCCGCTATCTGTCTTGCCGAACGGGTGGCTGTTCCTTTAAAAAGCATATGTTCAATAAAGTGGGTGATTCCATTTTCTTCAGGCAATTCAAAACGGGAACCTGCCCCCACCCAAATGCCCACAGAAATCGAACGCACGTATGGAACATGCTCATAAACAATTCTTAAGCCATTTTGGCAAGTGTAAACGTTAACCAATGTTCAACCTCTTTCTATTTCAACCTTTTCCTTCGAAACTACTCTTACTTTACAAAATATTAAAGAAGATGAAAAGTTTTTTGATTCACTCAAAGGCATGGCCATTGGACAAATTAAAAAGAGGTTGTTCTCCTTTCTTACAACCTCTCATCATCTTAACGATTATTCGAATTTTGTTTTGCCCGTTCCCTGTCCTCTTTTAAAACGACTTTTCTGGACAGATTGATTCGTCCTTGATCATCGATGTCGATGACTTTTACAAGAACTTTATCTCCAACTTTCAACACATCTTCCACTTTGTTCGTGCGTTCTTCCTGAATTTCGGAAATATGCAATAGTCCATCTTTTCCTGGCAAGATTTCGCAGAATGCACCGAATTTTTCAATACGTTTAACCGTTGCCAAATAATATTCTCCCACTTTTGCTTCACGTACGATATCCTCGATGATCTCTTTGGCACGTTGGTTCATTTCTTCATTCGGTGAGCAGATGTAAATTGTTCCGTCCTGTTCCGTATCTATTTTTACGCCGGTTTCATCGATAATCCGGTTAATTGTTTTTCCACCGGAACCGATAACATCGCGAATTTTTTCCGGATTGATTTTGATGGAAATGATTTTAGGCGCATATTTTGAAAGTTGTTTGCGCGGTTCGGCAAGCGTTTGTTTCATATGCTCCAAGATAATCATGCGGCCTTCTCTTGCTTGCATGAGCGCTTCTTCCAAAATTTCACGGGATAGGCCATCAATTTTAATGTCCATTTGCAGTGCTGTTACACCTTTTTCAGTACCAGCCACTTTAAAGTCCATATCACCAAGATGGTCTTCAATTCCTTGGATATCCGTTAATATTGTGTAATAATCGCCTTTTTTCACAAGTCCCATCGCAATTCCCGCAACAGGCGCTTTGATTGGCACACCAGCGTCCATCATGGCAAGTGTACTTGCACAGATTGAAGCTTGGGATGTGGAACCGTTGGACTCCAATACTTCAGATACGCAACGGATGGCATATGGGAACTCTTTTTCATCCGGGATGACAGCAAGCAATGCTCTTTCCCCAAGGGCACCGTGACCAATTTCCCGGCGTCCCGGACCACGCATCGGACCAGTTTCCCCAACGGAGAATGGAGGGAAGTTGTAATGGTGCATAAAACGTTTTGATTCTTCCAAACCTAATCCGTCAATAATTTGCACATCGCCTAATGGTCCTAACGTACAAATGGAAAGCACTTGCGTTTGACCGCGGGTAAATAACCCTGAACCATGAGCCCGTTGCAATAAACCGACTTCGGATGAAAGCGGGCGGATTTCGTTCACTTTCCGTCCATCCGGCCGGATTTTTTCTTCTGTAATCAATCTGCGGACTTCTTCTTTGACTATTTTTTCTAATACGATATTCACATGTTTCAATGTTTCTTCTTCGGCTTCTTGTTCTTCATAATGGGCAACCACACGCTGTTTCACAGCCTCGATTGCTTCTTCGCGGGCCAATTTTTCGACCGTTTGAATAGCGGCAATCATATCTTGTTCGCACATTTCCCGTACCGCTTTTTCAATTTCTTCATCCACTTCAAACAATTCCACTTCAATTTTTTCTTTTCCGACTTCCGCCACAATTTGTTCTTGGAACGCGATCAATTTTTTAATTTCTTCATGGCCAAACATAATCGCTTCCAGCATGATTTCTTCAGGCACTTCCAATGCTCCGGCTTCCACCATGTTGATGGCATCTTTATTTCCAGCAACCGACAAGTGGATTGTACTTTTTTCTGATTGCGCCACATCCGGGTTGATGACAAATTTACCATCCACATAGCCGACATTCACACCGGCAATTGGTCCATTGAATGGAATATCCGAAATGGAAAGCGCCAATGATGAACCGACCAATGCCGCCATTTCTGTCGGACAATCCGGATCGGAAGACATTACGATGGAAACAACTTGTACTTCATTGCGGAATCCATCCGGGAACATTGGACGAATCGGACGGTCAATCAATCGGGATACCAGGATGGCATGTTCGGATGGACGTCCTTCCCGTTTAATGAATCCTCCTGGAATTTTACCTGCAGCGTATAAACGTTCTTCATAGTTGACTGTCAGTGGGAAGAAATCCAATGCCTTTGCTTCTTTTGACATCGTCGCAGTACATAGAACGGCCGAATCTCCATAACGGACAAGCACAGCGCCATTCGCTTGTTTGGCCAATTGTCCGACTTCAATGATTAAAGGACGGCCGGCCCAATCATAGCGATAAACCTTCTTTTCGGTCATGTATTGATCTCCTTTCTTCTTGGGGACATACGCCACCATTATTTATATACCATTAGTAAGTGTATCAAAAAAGCATTTTCTATGCTAAACATTTTCAATTAAATTATGGTAATTTTACTTTATTTGTTACTCACTGGAAACTGTTTTTTGGATAAATAAAAAGCGGGAAAATCCCGCTTTCTGATTATCGACGAAGACCTAATTTTTCAATTAATGTACGATAACGTTGAACGTCTTTTTCACGTAAATATTTCAATAAATGACGGCGATGACCTACTTTTTTAAGAAGTCCGCGTTGGGAATGGAAGTCTTTTTTATGAACAGATAAGTGTTCGTTTAATACGTTGATTTCTTCTGTTAAAATTGCGATTTGCACTTCTGGAGAACCAGTATCTCCTTCATGAGTTTGGAATTGTTTAATGATTTCATTTTTGCGTTCTTTTGAAATAGCCATTTTGTTTTCCTCCTATTTTTTGATTACTCCTTTAGCACAGTCAACCGTTGGAGCTTCGGTATGCCGAGCTAAGGAATGTACAATTTTGTACACTAAGAGATATTATCATAGTTCAAATGTTTAGGCAAATGATTTATTTGAAAAATATTCAATCGCCTGCTCCTTATCGCGGTTGATTTGGGCTTTCAGCGATTCGATGCCATCAAATTTTTGTTCGTCCCGGAGCCGCTTATACCAATAAACTTTCACTTCTTCACCATAAATATTTTTGTGGAAATCCAAAATATGGACTTCGATTGTTAATTGCTTTTCATCGGGATTTTTGAATGTCGGTTTATATCCCACGTTGCAGACCCCATCGAATAATTGGTTTTGCACCAATATTTTCACTGCATACACACCATTTTTCGGAATAAAGCCGCCTTCCTTTGGCTGGATATTGGCCGTTGGGAAACCGATGGTACGGCCCCGTTTATCTCCTTGAACCACAATGCCTTGGAGTTGGTAAGGACGGCCTAAAAAATGATGAACGGTTTCCATATCCCCCTCGCGCAGACTCTCACGAATGCGGGTCGATGAAATTTTTTCTCCACCTTCCACCTGCTTTTCCACTACCGTCACACCGAAATCCCCGCGGGAAAGTTCCTTCATCAATTCCATATTTCCTTTCCCGAAAGCGCCAAAGGAAAAATCAAAACCGGCCGTGACATGTTTCACATTCAAATCCCGAATAAAATGTTGGATGAACTCTTCCGGTGAAAGCTTTGCAAAGTCGGAGGTAAATTGCACCACAAATGTCGTATCGACACCCAATTCTTCCAAGATTTCCAACTTTTGATGAAGAGGGGTAATGTAAAAGATTTTTTCATTGCTTTTCCCTAATACGATCGAAGGATGGGGATCAAAGGTCATCACAGCACTTTTGACATTGATTTCTCTCGCTTTTTCCATTGCGGCACGGATCACCGCTTGATGTCCCCTATGTACGCCATCAAAAAAACCGACTGCCAGGGAATAGGAAGTGGAAGGATCCACTTTATCTAATTGGTACGGATATTTTAAATGAATTACCTTCATTCATGTGGCCTCCTAAAGATTATTTGGAAACATCTTATCTGGTTTCATCAGCCCAGGTTTTGTCGGATGTTCTCTATATACAGCAATCGCCTTCCCGTTGCGGGTAAATACAATTTTACCGCTCTTTTTTAATAATGAATGGACTTTTAAGATTTGTCCATTACAAATTTGCTTTTCATTGGATGCATCCATTTCAATGAATGGATAAGAAGATAGGGCTTTTTCAATGGGAAGAATCAGCTGTTCAATGGTACCTTCTTCCACAGCATTTTCAACTTCACGGATTGTGGCACACTCGTTTTTCATAAAACTCCCTGAAGCCGTTCGCACAAGGGAAGACATATGGCTAGGGTAGCCCAGCAGTTCCCCGATTTGTACCGCCAGCGTTCGGATATACGTGCCTTTGCTGCACTTCACCCGTATTTTGAACTTAATTTCTTGCCCTTCAAACATTTCCCGATCATCGAGCAGCTCCAATTCGTAAATGGTCACTTTTCTTCGAGGACGTTCAACTTCAATCCCTTTCCGGGCATATTCATAAAGTTTCATGCCATTCACTTTCACCGCTGAATACATTGGGGGAATTTGTTCAATTTCACCGGTCAATTGGGATAGCGCTTGAAGCAATTGCTTCCTTGAAATTTTCTTATGACTGCTATCTTCTTCCACCGTATCTCCTTCAGCATCTTCCGTAGTTGTGGAACGTCCGATTGACACTTCCGCTTCGTAAGTTTTGCCAGCCTCCATCAAATATTCAGATATTTTAGTCGCTTGTCCAATGCAAATTGGCAAAACCCCTTCCACTTCCGGATCAAGGGTTCCGGTATGTCCAATTTTTTTGGTTTTCAATATTTTTCGAAGTTGAAACACGCAGTCGTGGCTCGTTAAACCTCTTTCTTTCCATAATGGCAAAATACCATCCACTCGAATCCCCCCAAAAATTTCAATAAAAAAAGCCCACCTGCATGATGGATGCAGTCGCAGGCTTTTTACGATATGGATATTTACGCTTCATCGGTATCCTTGATGGAGCGCAATAATTGTTCGATTTTGTTTCCATATTCGATCGATGTATCAAACTTGAATGTGATTTCAGGTGTTCTTCGAAGGCGAATGCGATGACCGATTTCGGAACGGATAAAACCTTTCGCCTTTTCCAATGCTTTCAACGTTTCATCTTTCTCTTCTTCCGTACCTAACGTTGTAAAATAAATTGTCGCTTGTTGAAGATCCCCAGTGACTTCAACAGCTGTTATGGTTACAAATCCCACACGGGGATCTTTCAATTTACGGCCAATGATGTCGCCCAATTCTTTTTTCATCTGTTCAGCAACACGATTTGCACGTAGAGACATATTGTCACCTCTTTTAAAAAGTAGAATAAAAGCACAACACGCACTTTTATCTACTTGACTTCATGATATTAATGTTATTGTTGTTGGAATCCTAAAAATTATCCATACATATTACAAATACTCGCGGGAAAACTCCAACAGCTCCCAAGATGGATTCGATTGCAGAAAATGGAGCACTTGGTCTATTTCCCGCTCAGCTGCAGAACGGGATGAAGCAACGGCCACGACAGCAATTTTTGTCCGTTGCCATACATCCTGATGATCGATTTCTGCAACCGATACATTAAATTTTTGCTTTGCTCTCGTGATCATTCGCTGGAGAACTGCACGCTTTTCCTTCAAAGAATGAGCGTCCGGAATGATGAATTCCGCTTCCAAATACACGATCATTTGCGCTCAATTTCTTCCATAACGAAGGCTTCGATGATGTCGCCCTCTTTGATATCGTTG
Source organism: Ureibacillus sp. FSL W7-1570 (assembly GCF_038593265.1). Classification (GTDB taxonomy): domain Bacteria; phylum Bacillota; class Bacilli; order Bacillales_A; family Planococcaceae; genus Ureibacillus; species Ureibacillus suwonensis. Next base: position 217,121 of record NZ_CP151979.1, on the reverse strand, counting down.
AAGTTTTTGATTTGCATACCGCACTCGAAGCCTCTCATGACTTCTTTGACATCATCTTTGAAGCGTTTTAGCGATGCAAGTTCCCCTTCGTAAATCACAATTCCATTTCGGATGACACGTACACCGGCATCGCGTGTCACTTTGCCGTCTGTAACGTATGAACCTGCAATTGTACCCACTTTTGAAATTTTAATTGTTTGACGAACTTCCGCTTGACCGATGATTTTTTCTTCATATTCCGGATCAAGCAAACCTTTCATGGCTGCTTCAATTTCTTCGATCGCTTTGTAGATGATGCGGTGCAGGCGGATTTCCACGCCTTCTTGTTCTGCGGCACGTTTTGCGTTGACGTCTGGACGGACGTTGAAGCCGATGACGATGGCATTGGACGCCGCAGCAAGGCTGATGTCAGACTCTGTAATCGCACCTACGCCAGTGTGGATGATTTTAACATTTACACCTTCCACATTGATTTTCATAAATGAAGAAGCCAAAGCTTCCACAGATCCTTGCACGTCCGCTTTGATGATCAAATTCAATTCTTTGATATCGCCTTGGGACATTTGTTCAAACAAGTTATCCAAAGTGATGCGTGATTTTTGGGCACGGCTTGCCTGAAGCGCCATTTGTGCACGGGCTTCCCCGATTTCACGGGCCGTTTTTTCATCTTCGAATACAACGAATTTATCTCCCGCTTGAGGTACTTCGTGCAATCCTGTGATTTCAACAGGCGTTGCAGGCGTAGCTTCTTTTACGCGGCGTCCCAAATCATTCACCATTGCACGAACGCGGCCAAATGTATTACCGACAACGATCGGATCGCCGATGCGCAACGTACCATTTTGAACCAACAATGTGGCTACAGAACCGCGGCCTTTATCCAGGCGGGCTTCAATGACCGTACCAATTGCCCGGCGGTTAGGATTTGCTTTCAATTCAGAAACTTCCGCAACAAGCAGGATCATTTCCAACAATTGGTCGATTCCTTCACCTTTCAAGGCTGAGATTGGAACAAAGATTGTATCGCCGCCCCAGTCTTCCGGAACTAGACCATATTCCGTCAATTCCTGCATGACGCGGTCCGGATTTGCTGTTGGTTTGTCGATTTTGTTGACTGCGACAATGATTGGCACATTTGCGGCTTTGGCATGGTTGATCGCCTCCACTGTCTGAGGCATGACACCGTCATCTGCCGCAACAACGATGACAACGATGTCGGTAACTTGCGCACCTCTTGCGCGCATTGTTGTGAACGCTTCGTGCCCTGGTGTATCAAGGAAAGTGATTTTCTTTCCATTAATATCTACTTGGTATGCACCGATATGCTGCGTTATACCTCCAGCTTCCGCTTCTGTCACTCTCGTATGGCGGATGGCATCCAAGGTTGTCGTTTTCCCGTGATCGACGTGACCCATGATGGTTACGACAGGTGGACGTTCCACCAATGCATCTTCCGGATCTTCTTCTTCAAAGTAAACATTTAAATCCGTCTTATCAATGCGAATTTCTTCTTCGACTTCCACGCCATAATCCGCACAAACCAATTCGATGGCATCTTTGTCAAGAGATTGGTTGATTGTCGCCATCACACCAAGCATAAAGAGCTTTTTGATGATTTCGGAAGGTTCACGGTTTAATTTTTTCGCCAGTTCCGCCACCGTTAAAGATTCGTAGAAAGTGATTTTTTCTGGAAGCTCTTTTTGAACCGGTTGCTGCGGCTGTTGTTGTTTCGGTTGACGGCGTTTTCCGCCATGAATGCCAGGCTTTTTCTTTTGGTTTCCTTTATGTTTAGCCTGTTGTTGAACCGGTTCTTGATCTTTGGCAACTTTATTTCGCTTAATTTTTTCAAAGGAAACTTGCACTTCATCCTGATCTTCTTTTGGTTTTGCAGGATGTTCATGTTTCTTTGCATCTTTGTTTTGCGGCTGTTTTGATTTATGTTGTTGTCCGCCATTTTTTTTGGCAGGCGCTTCATTCGCATTTTTGTTAAAAACCGCATCCAGTTTCGCAACCGCTTCTCCGTCAAGCGTAGACATATGATTCGAAACATTTATATTTAATTTTTTTAATTCTTCAATGACTTCTTTACTTGGTCGATTCACTTTTTTGGCATATTCATGAACTCTCAATTTGGTCATTAGCTCACCCCCGATTAATTTTCGTTGAGCAGACTGGACAGCTTTTTGGCAAATCCCTGGTCGGTAATGGCAATCACTACCCGTTTTTCTTTGCCAATCGCATGTCCCAGCTCATAACGATCGCTGAACGAATGGAATTCAACGTTGTAATGCGTACATTTATCTTGAATTTTTTTTCTTGAATTTTGGGATGCATCCGAAGAAAGAATGACTAACTTCGCATTGCCCTTTTGAATTTCTTTGATCACCAATTCTTCACCGGTAACGACTTTCCGCGCTCTCGTCGCCAATCCCAGAAGCTGCAAAATCTTTTCTTTATTCATTTTTGAAAAGCTGCTCCCTGCGAATAAGCCGTATTAGCTCATCGTAAATTTCATCCGGTATTTTCACTTCTAAATGGCGTTCTAAAATCTTTTTGCTGCGGGCTTTTTCCACCGCTTCTTCAGATTTGGAAATATATGCGCCACGACCGGACTTTTTTCCAGTCGGATCCACTGATACTTCACCGTCTTTGGAGCGGACAACGCGAAGCAATTCTTTTTTTGGAAACATTTCACCTGTTACAACACAGCGGCGTAATGGAACTTTTCTTTTCGTTGGCACGTATATCACCTTCCCTATCAGCTCAACGCATTCCATTTTTCGTGTTATCTGGAATATTCCAACTTATTATTCTTCATCACCATCGACATCTTGATATAGGTCGTAATCAATTGGATCAAAAGAAGGTTCTTCTTCCTGATTGTCGCTTTCGATTTCGATGAAAGGACTGTTTTCATTCGGGTAAATTCCTAATTCCCGAGCATCGGATTCACTTTTAATATCAATTTTCCAGCCTGTCAATTTTGCTGCAAGTCGCGCGTTTTGTCCCCGTTTACCAATCGCTAATGAAAGCTGATAATCCGGAACGATGACAGTTGTGGATTTCTCTTCTTCATTCACAATGACATCCAACACTTTGGATGGACTCAATGCATTGGCAACAAAGACTACCGGATCTTCTGACCATTCCACAATATCAATTTTCTCGCCATTTAATTCATTGACGATCGCTTGTACCCGTGCCCCTTTCGTACCAACACATGCACCAACGGCATCCACTTCCGGATCGTGCGCGTAAACTGAGATTTTGGAACGATCCCCGGCTTCACGGGCGATGGATTTTATCTCCACAATTCCTTCATAAATTTCCGGCACTTCCATTTCAAACAATCTTCGAAGCAACCCTGGATGTGTGCGGGAAACGATGATTTGCGGTCCGCGAGTCGTTTTTTCCACTTTTGTAATGTAGACGCGAATGCGTTGTTGTGGTTTGTACTCTTCCCCTGGAATTTGTTCATTTAAAGGCAAAGCGGCTTCCACTTTTCCAAGATTGATATAGATATTTCGCGCATCTCTCCGCTCAATGATTCCATTGACGATATCATCTGTGCGATCGACAAATTCCTCATAAATGACGCTTCTTTCCGCTTCACGTACGCGTTGGGTCACAACTTGTTTTGCCGTTTGCGCAGCAATCCGTCCGAAGTTGCGGGGAGTCACTTCTTGTTCAACAATATCGCCAGGTTCATAAACACTGTTGATTTTTCTGGCCTCTTCCAATGAAATTTGCAGGCGTGGATCTTCCACTTCCTCCACAACTTCTTTTCTTGAGAAAACTTTGATTTCTCCTGTTTCTTGATTAAAATCAACACGTACATTTTGCGCTTGATTGAAGTTGCGTTTATATGCGGTAACCAGTGCAGCTTCGATCGCTTCCACCAATATTTCCCTTGAAATGCCTTTTTGCTGTTCCAGAGCATTTAAAGCATCTAGTAATTCACTGCTCATCTTTTCATTTCACTCCTAATTAATTTGATGAAAAATCGATTGCCAGGCGAGCTTTGGCAATCTTTTCTTTTCCGATTTTTATAAGAACATTGCGTGTTTTTATGCGAACTTCAATTTCCAGGCTATCTTCGCTGTTGGATTTCAAGTAACCATAGAACTCTTTCATGCCTTCAATCGGCTCATACGTTTTGATATATACGTATTTGCCAATGGCTTTCTCAAAATCGGATTCTTTCTTCAATGGGCGTTCCGCACCAGGAGAGGAAACTTCTAAATAATAGTTTTGTTCTATAGGGTCCTTTTCATCCAACAAGGCACTCAATCGCTCGCTGACAAGTGCACATTGGTCAATATCAATTCCACCTTGAGGAGTATCGATATATACACGGAGGAACCAAGCGCGTCCCTCTTTCACAAACTCAATATCCACTAATTCAAGATTCAATTCCTCTAAGATCGGTGTGACCAGCTGTTCTACTGTAGAAGTAATTTTGCTCATAAAATCCTCCCAACGTCCTGTTTCCTAGACTAAAAACAGAAATTCCACCAATCATGGTGAAATTCGCATTCCGTGTACAAAGCAATCGCTACCCTCCTGGTGGAGAGCTGCACCTAGACTCAATTCAAACAAACAATAGAAAAGAGCGGGAAACCCCACTCTTTTGCTGCAAGACTATCAACAAATTATTGATTTAACAATAGCACAATTTCTTAAGAAATGCAAATATGAGAAACTGTGCCACCACATCTTTGACGGATGCAAAATCATTCCAAGCAAAAGGATTTAGAATAAAGACAGCTGATTTTCATCAGGCAGACCTTCCAACACGCCCAATTGCTCCATGTATTCAATCAAAGATTTGGAAACGCGGCCCCGTGTTTGCAAATCTTCTTTCGATAAAAACTCCCTTTCTTCCCTTGCCGCCACAATTTGTTTCGCCACACTTTCCCCCAAACCAGGGATCGCATTGAAAGGCGGAATGAGGGAATTCCCTTCAATGACGAATTCTGTGGCTTTCGATTTGTACAAATCCACATTTTTGAAGCTCATGCCTCTTTCGCACATTTCAAGGGCTATTTCAAGAACGGTCAATAAATCTTTTTCTTTTTTCGTTGCATCCAAGCCTTTTGCGTTAATTTCTTCGACTCTCGTGCGGATCGCTCTGGCCCCTTTTATCATCGCCGGCAAGTCAAAGTCTTCGGCACGCACGGAGAAATAAGCGCAATAATAGGCAAGAGGGAAATGGACTTTAAAGTATGCCACGCGGACAGCCATTAATACATAGGCGGCTGCGTGGGCTTTCGGGAACATGTACTTGATTTTTTTGCATGATTCAATATACCAGTCAGGCACATCATGTTCCCTCATCGCTTTTTCCATATCTTCCGTCAAGCCTTTCCCTTTACGGACCGACTCCATCGTTTTGAAAGCGAGCGAAGGATCCAATCCTTTATAAATTAAGTACACCATGATGTCGTCACGACAACCGATGACTTCTGAGAAGGAACATACATTATTTGCGATTAATTCGCTGGCATTTCCAAGCCATACATCCGTACCATGGGATAGGCCTGAAATTTTTAACAACTCAGAGAAGGTTTTCGGTTTTGTGTCCTCCAACATTTGACGGACAAATTTCGTTCCAAATTCCGGAATACCTAAAGTTCCCGTATTGCATAAAATTTGTTCAGGCGTCACGCCCAAAGATTCCGTTCCTGTGAAGATGGCCATGACATCAGGGTCATCCGGTGGAATCGTTTTAGGATCGATGCCCGTCAAATCTTGCAGCATGCGGATCATTGTCGGATCATCATGTCCCAGAATATCCAATTTCAAAATGTTGTCGTGGATTGAATGGAAGTCGAAATGGGTCGTACGCCATTCCGCATCCTGGGCATCGGCAGGATATTGCACCGGAGTGAAGTCGTAAATATCCATATAATCAGGAACAACAAGAATACCGCCCGGATGCTGGCCGGTCGTCCGTTTGACACCGGTGCAGCCTTGCACTAAACGGTCAATTTCCGCCGAACGGAAATTGATATTATTGTCATTCGCATAACCTTTTACGAAGCCGTAAGCGGTTTTTTCCGCAACGGTACCAATTGTTCCCGCGCGGTAGACTTTATCTTCCCCGAACAAGACTTTCGTATAGTTGTGGGCCCGCGCCTGGTATTCCCCGGAGAAGTTCAAGTCAATATCCGGAACTTTATCCCCGTTGAATCCAAGGAACGTTTCGAATGGAATATCCTGTCCGTCCTTGTTCAAAGGCGTACCGCACTCAGGGCAATCCTTGTTCGGCAAGTCAAATCCTGAACCGACCGAACCATCCGTAAAGAATTCGGAATAGTGGCAGTTCGGGCAGATGTAATGAGGCGGCAGCGGGTTGACTTCCGTAATTTCCATCATCGTCGCGACAAGGGATGAACCGACGGAACCCCGTGAGCCGACCAAATATCCATCCTCCAAGGACTTCTTCACGAGTTTTGCGGAAATTAAATAAACCACCCCAAACCCGTGTCCCAAAATCGAGTTCAATTCTTTTTCTAGCCGTTTTTCCACGATTTCCGGCAGCTTTTCGCCGTAAATTTTATGCGCCATTTCATAGGTCAAGCGTTTAATTTCTTCATCGGACCCTTCAATGATTGGCGTGTACAATTTATCTTTGATCGGTTTCACATCGCCGATCATATCGGCAATTTTTTGGGAGTTGGTCACAACGATTTCCTTCGCCACTTCCTCTCCCAAAAAGGCGAATTCTTCGATCATTTCATCCGTTGTACGGAAATGCACTTTCGGCAATGGATAGCGGTTTAATGGATTTGCCCCTCCCTGGGAAGCCACCAAAATCTTCCGGTAAATGGCATCATGTTCATTTAAATAATGGACGTTCCCGGTCGCCACCACCGGCTTATCCATTTTTTTGCCGAGCTTCACAAGTTTGCGGATAATGTCTTCCAAATGCCATTCATCATGGATTGTTCCACTGTCAATCAATTGGGAATAGACGGCTTTTGGATGAACTTCAATATAATCATAGAATTCAGCCACCGCTTCCGCTTCTTCCGGAGATTTGTTCATCATCGTCTCGAACAATTCCCCGTTGCTGCAGCCGGATCCGATAATCAGCCCCTCCCGATGTTTCATCAAATCGGAACGGCGGATGCGGGGAACCCGGTAAAATGTTTGAGTGTGGGAAATGGACACCAATTTGAACAAGTTTTTTAATCCGGCATTATCCACCACTAAAATTGTACAGTGATAAGGCCGGGATTGTTTATAGGAGTCTTCTCCGCCCATGAATTTATTAAAATCGTCATGGTATTCGATTCCTTTTTCTTTGGCTTCTTTCAATAATTGCAACAGCAAGTAGCCCGTTGCTTCCGTATCATAGATTGCGCGGTGGTGCTGTACAAGTTCGATGCCGTATTTTTTACACAATGTATTCAAACGATGATTTTTGAGTGTCGGATTTAATAAGCGGGACAATTCCAACGTATCGATGACCGGATGTTTCACCCCTGTAATGCCCGCTTTTTCGTACGCTGCATACAAAAATCCCATATCGAAGGACGCGTTGTGGGCAACCACAATGGCATCTCCGATAAATTCATGGAATTCACGGATCACATCATCCACTTCCGGTGCGTCCTTTAACATGTCATCCGTAATATTCGTCAATTCGATGATTTTTTCTGTAAGCGGCCGGTGCGGATTGGCAAAGCGTTCGAATTTATCAATCACTTTGCCGTCGCGTATTTTGACCGCCGCGAGCTCAATAATCACATCATAGGCAGTGGATAATCCGGTTGTTTCCACGTCAAATACAACGAAAGTGGCATCATCCAGTTTGATATGCCGTTCTTCATAAGCAATCGGAACACCGTCATCCACCAAGTTGGCTTCCAAACCGTAAATGATTTTTATGCCATATTTTTTTCCGGCGGCATAGGCTTCCGGATAGGCTTGGACGACAGCATGATCCGTAATTGCCACGGCGGAATGCCCCCACTTTGCGGCCTGTTCCACAATGCGGTCCACCGGTGTCACTGCATCCATCTGGCTCATTGGTGTATGTAAATGCAATTCCACCCGTTTTTCGCCTTCAGGTGCCGTGTCTTTTCTCGGCTCTTTATGAATTTCATTGATATCATTTGCAATCACGACCAATTCACGGACAAACGTATCATTTTGCACTGATCCTCTGACCCTTACCCACATGCCCTTTTTCAGGCGGGCCATCTTCTCGGCATCATCATTGTTGCGGGAAAACATTTTCACGAGGATGGAGTCCGTATAGTCGGTCATTTTGATTTCCAAAAGGGAACGGCCGCTTTTTAACTCTTTTACTTCCACAGCAAAAATATGTCCCTCAATGACGATGCGGCGTTCTTCTTCAACGATCGATTTGATATCCATAATTTCAGTATCGTGAATGATTGAGCCGATTTGTACCGGACCTTCTTCAGCATGCCCGTTGGAAGACGAAGATTCTTTCTTTTCTTTTTCCCTGTTTTGGAAATCTATAATGGCTTGTCTGGCCAGTTCTTCTTCTTCCAACCTGCGCTGTTCCATTAATTTTTCCTGCTCCAGCTTTTCTTCCTCCGATGCTTCAACTAATTTGAAATCCACTGGAATTGCTGGAAATCCAAAACAAGCATAAGTTTCCGAAATAATTTCCCGGTACTTCGATTTTAATGTCAATTGCTCCATTTCAGAGATGCAGGAAAGAACCATTTTGCTTCCCGTCCAGGTTGGCAATTGACATGAGAGACGTTTCTTTACAGGCGGAGAAGCGTCGATGCGTTCAACGACGGTCATCCAATAATCGGAAATGAGATCATCTGTTACTTGCGGATTTTCCGTCTGTATCGAAATTTCCGTTTGAGCAATATGTTGAAATTCTTCCTTTAATCGGGAAGAGAATAGTTGGTACACTTGAAAAGGTAAAATATTTTTCAGCTTCAATGAGAAATTCCAAATTCTCTTTTTCTTATGAACCGTCAATCGGTTCAGTTCACCATGTTCAAAGAAAGACATGTAAATATCTTCCGTCAGTTTCAGTTGGGATAAAAGCGTCAATAAACGCTCTCTCGCTTTTGAGTTTTCCATCCAACTCACCACCTTTAATTGAAAAATGCCTTGATGGAATAAAAAATGAAAAGAATTCGCAAAACTCTATCAGGCAAGACGGTGAGGCGTCTCGTCTATAGAAGAGCGAATTCTATTTTAACTGCCATCTATTAAGTATACACTATTTTTTCAAGACTGTTTGGATTTATTGTGTTCGAAAAAATTCATTTAAACGGTCGATTAACTCTTCTTTTACGCATTCGATTGTTTCGCCCGTTTTCCGATTTTTTACTTCCACCATTCCTGTTAACGCCTTATTCCCAATGGTGATCCGTATCGGCAAACCAATCAAATCGCTGTCCGCAAACTTTGCACCTGCCCGTTCGTCCCGGTCATCGTATAAAACATCATATCGGTAAGTGGTTAAAATATTGTACAGCTGCTCTACAAGGTTCAATTGTGCTTCATCATTAACATTGATCGCCATCAGATGCAAATCATAAGGTGACAGATGTTTCGGCCATATAAATCCTCTATCATCCTGGCATTGTTCCGCCAGTGCGGCAAAAATCCGGGTCAATTCCAGTTCGTAACTTGCCATTTGCAATGGAATTTGTTTCCCCTCATCGCCGGCGATGGTTGCCTGCATATTTTCCATATACCGATTTCCTAATTTCATTATACGGCCGAGCTTAATCCCCTTCTTCAACTGAATGCTTCCTTGTCCATCAGGGGAAGGGTCTCCCTCTTCGATAAATCGGATATCTTCGTACAGATTGATGGCAAAGTCACGATCCGGATTCACATTGATATAATGATAGCCGTCTTCATTGGCGCCAGTGACAGCGTTTACAACGGATTTGATTCCATTATCCGCGATCACTTTGATATCGATAGGCAGTTTTAACGGGCCGATTGATCCTTTGGAGCAGCCTATGTGTTTTTTGATTTCTTCTTCACCGGCAAATTGTACATTCGTTGTATTCAAAACTTTGGCTATTTTCCTTAAATTCAGCTGGTGGTCTCCGCGGACTAAAGCAACGGTGATATCCCCGTCGACGTTTAATACAAGTGATTTTATGCATTGACTTGGTTCCACTTGCAAAACATCACATAATTCCTGAATCGTCTGGACATTCGGCGTAGCCAACTTTTCAAGCGGCTTCATTTCTTCAGTGGAGCGTTCATATTCGGTAGATACTTTTGCGATTTCCGCATTGACGGCATAATTCGATTGATCTGAACAAGCAATGATTTCTTGTCCGATATCCGAGAAAATGACAAACTCGTAAGATTCATTTCCGAAAGGCCCCGGATCCGCTTCCACCATTTGAATATTTAATCCCAAATAAGAAAAAATCCGTTCAAATGTTCCAATCATTTCTTCAACCGTGTGATTTAAACTTTCGTCGCTGTCGTGGAAAGAATAAGCTTCCAACATTAAAGGCTCTTGCGCATGGAATAAATCAAAGCGCAATTCCTTTTCTCTCCGAATTCTTTTCTGCAATTGGTAAAAGGTGATCGGCAATTTTTTATAGGTTTTTATTTCATCCCGCACAATGGAAGTCATTACATCCATACTTTGTCCGATGACAAATTCCTGTTTGTTCCGATCTTGGAAATGTATCAATTCTTCATCGAAAAAATGCAGTCTCCCTGACTGCTTCCACAAATCAACCGATTGGATGGAAGGCAATTCAATTTCAATCGCTTCCTTATTCTCCATTTCTTCCCGGATGATTGTTTCAATCTTTTTTAATACCCTCTTCGCCAATGGCAAATAGGAATAGGTGCCTTTTGAATGTTGACGTATGTATCCTGCACGCAGCAACATTTGACAAGATTTCGTATGAACATTTTGTGGCACTTCCCGCATCGTTGGGATCAACGTTACACTTTGCTTCATAAGTGCTCCACCTTTATCAGTTTCTATCTTTTTTAATAGAATAGCATACCCATTAAAGTGTTGAGTATATACATTTTTTTGATATTTATTTACTGTATTGATTCACTTATCAATAAATCTTGCAATGATGCATCCAATATTAAAATTTGATGATGAAAAAGCAAAAATCGCCCCGACGTTCCATCGGATGGCGATTTCTTGACGCAATTTTTTTATTGGAAAAACAATCGTTGAATGTCGTTCCATGTGACAGCAATCATTAATATCATTAAGAGCACGATTCCCACCAAATGAACCATGCCTTCTTTTTTGCGATCGACAGGTTTTCCTCTCAATGCCTCAATGCCGAAGAACATTAAGCGGCCACCGTCCAAGGCTGGAAGCGGAAGCAAGTTCATGATTCCCAAGTTGATGCTCAATGCCGCTGTCCAGTACATAAGGGTGAAGAAGCCGTGTTTTGCCACTTCCCCGGTGTATTGGTAAATGCCGACAGGACCGGCCAAGTCATCAAGGGTAAAGTTCCCTGCAATTAAATACACCAGCGCCTGTAGAATTAAAAGGGTGTATTCCCACGTTTGTTGAAAACCATAGCCAATGGCTTTGATTGGATTTTTCACAAGCGGACTTTGGTACATGACACCAATTTGTCCAACTTTTTCACCGTTTTCCATTTTCACTGTTTCAGGGACGACGGATAGTTCCACTTGCTGTCCGTCCCGTTCAACAATGAATGAAAGCTCTTTTCCAGGATTCTCTTTTACAAAATCGGTCAATTCATCCCATTTTTTAACCGGTGTTCCATTAATGGATTTTACATAGTCCCCTGCTTCCATCCCTGCTTCAGCGGCTGGGCTGTCATCGACCACTTCCGTAATAATCGGTTCATTCGTTGGCACTCCTTGGAATATACCGAGGAATATAAAAATGGCAAAAGCCAAAATAAAGTTAAACAACGGTCCCGCAAAGATTGTAAGTGTACGGTGCCATAACGATTTTGCTTCAAAAGTCCGATCATATGGTGCAATTAACGTTTCTTCCCCATTTTCAACAATGATTGCATTCCGGGCAATGTCGAAACGGACTAAACGCTCTTCTTCATCGTAACCTTCAATCCATAATTTTTTATTTAAATCTGCCCGCTCCACTTCCATAAATAACACATTCGGATGTCGGACACTTTGATTTAAATAAATCTTCTCGACCTTTTCTTCATCATTTAATATGAGACCTACCCGATAACCAGGTTGCAGCTCAATTTGATCGAAATCCTCACCGGCCATCCGGACATAGCCGCCCAAAGGCAATAATCGGATCGTATATAACGTTTCCCCTTTTTTCATGCCAAAAAGCTTAGGTCCCATACCAATGGCGAATTCCCGCACTAATATGCCTGCACGTTTCGCAAAGATAAAATGCCCAAATTCATGAAAGAAAACGATTAATCCAAATACGAGGATAAATGCTAATATTGTTTGCATAGTATACCACCTTTAGAGCTGAGCTCAAGTTTATTGTACCATATGAAGCACTTTTTTTCTTGTTTCCCTATCCACATGCAAAATCGTTTCCAAATCCGGGTTTAGAATATTGTTATGGCTGTCCATCATGCGTTCGATAATTTCCTCAATTTCCAAGAATGGGATCTTTTCCTGTAAAAACAGTTGCACTGCCGCTTCATTGGCTGCATTCATTGCCGTTAATACCGTTCCGCCCATTCGACCTGCTTCATAAGCAAGTTTTAACGCTTTAAACCGGTCAAAATCCACTGCTTTGAAATGCAGCTGTCCGATTTCCGCCAGATTTAACGTCTTCCCGCCAATCAGAGGCAATCGGTCCGGATAGCTTAATGCGTATTGAATCGGCACACGCATATCCGGGGTTCCCAATTGGGCAATGACGCTTGTATCATGGAACTCCACCATCGAGTGGATGATGCTTTCTTTATGAAGCAACACATCAATCTGTTCAAAGGGCATATCAAATAACACATGGGCTTCAATCACTTCCAGCCCCTTATTCATCATCGTCGCCGAATCAACCGTTATTTTCGCGCCCATTGACCAGTTCGGATGATTCAAAGCATCCCTCACTGTCACATGTTTCAGTTCATCGCGGGTTTTATCTCTGAATGCACCACCGGAAGCTGTCAAAATCAGCCGCTTGATTTGTTTCGGATTTTCACCATTCATCGACTGGAATATGGCTGAATGCTCACTGTCAACAGGCAAAATGGGTGCATGATACTTTTTCGCTTCTTCCATGACCAGATGCCCAGCGGTAACAAGGGTCTCTTTATTGGCAATCGCAATCGTTTTGCCCATGCGGATGGCAGCCAATGTGGAAGGCAGTCCAACACTGCCCAAAACCGCATTCACCAATACTCCGCTTTCCGGGTGAGTGGCCACTTCTATCAACCCTTTGTCACCGTATGTAAAATGTATATGAGGAAACTCTTTTTTTAATGCATGTGCATCTTTTTCTTCTTGCACAGAAACCAGTTCAGGATTCAATGTTTTAATAATTTCCCTTGTTTTTTCTATATTTTTTCCAGCAGAAAAAGCAACAAGTTGAAATTCTTCTGGATGATTTTTCAAAATATCACAAGTTTGCCATCCAATCGAACCTGTTGCGCCTAATAAACTGATTTTTTTCAACATGGGTCCTTCCCTTCATCAACTGACGAAATGCAACAAGTTAAGTAATGGTAATACAAACAATAAGCTGTCAAAACGATCCAGTATTCCCCCATGTCCCGGAAGAATCTTCCCTGAATCTTTCACATCATAATGCCTTTTTATAGCGGATTCTACCAAATCGCCCAATTGTCCGAATACAGAACTTACAATCGTTACAAGAACTAGTATAAACCAAGGTTTATCAAATGGGTAAATCATTTGCATAATGCATGCGAAAACAACCGCCGTGAGTATTCCTCCGAAAAACCCCTCAACGGTCTTATTTGGCGAAATTTCCGGCCATAATTTGTTTTTCCCGAATTTTCTTCCGGTAAAATACGCCCCTGAATCGGTGCACCAAACGATGAGCAGGGCAAAAATAATGAACTCCAGCCCGGCGTTTCTCGTTTCAATCAAATAATAAAAGCCGATACCGATATATAATGCGGACAGAAGTACGAATCCAATCTCATCAAAAGTAAAATGGTTTTTTACAATGACAGAATGAATCAATAACAAAAGGGCCGCAATGACAAGAAATTCCAATTTGCTATAAGAAGTGACTTCATGAACTTTATCCGCCCATGAATCCGGCATTAATAAAACATACACGGTCAAGAAACCAACGAATCCTGGTATTGAAAAAACAGACATTTTTTTCATTCGAAGAAGTTCAAACATTGCTACTGTAGCCATTGCATAAACTAATAGGGTAAATGGGAGTTGACCATAGATGACAAACGGGATGAAAAATGCAGCTGCTACAACTCCCGTAATAATCCGTTGCTTCAATTAATTTCTTCTCCTTTCAATCCACCATACCGACGATTTCTTCTCTGATAGGCATAAATCGCCTCCATAAAGTCTTCTTCATCAAAATCCGGCCAGAGGGTATCAGTGAACCAAAATTCTGTATAAGCCAATTGCCAAAGCATAAAATTGCTTAATCGTACTTCCCCGCTCGTGCGAATCAAAAGATCCGGTTCCGGCAGATGGGATGTCATCAAATATTGGTTCATCGTTTCTTCCGTAATGGCATCAATGGACAATTTTCCTTCCTGAACATCCGCCATCATCTTTTTCATCGCTTTCACAATCTCTGCGCGGCTGCCATAATTTAATGCAAAATTCAAAATAAGTCCTGTATTATTTTTTGTTTTTTCCATCGCATTATTAATTGCTTTTTTTGTATGTTCCGGCAAACCTTCCTTTTCGCCAATCATTTGAACACAGATATTTCGCTCTATGATTTCCGGTAAAAAATCATCAAGAAATTTTTCTGGCAAGCTCATTAAATAATCCACTTCTGTTTTAGGACGCTTCCAGTTTTCCGTTGAAAAAGCATACAGCGTTAAAACTTTCACTCCAAGATCATCTGCCACGCGCGCAATTTTCCGAACGGTTTTCATCCCTTCATGATGACCAGCGATACGTGGCATAGCCCGCTTCTTCGCCCAACGTCCATTGCCGTCCATAATGATTGCAATATGGGAAGGGATCACTTCAATTTTGCCATCCATTTTGGATGCTTTTTTTGCATATTTAGTTTTCCTAAAAAAATTGTAAAATACCATGTATTCCCCCACCTGACAACGTTTTGGACGTATTCTAATTAATAATATCAAAAACCAATATATGTGTCTTTCATTTCCTAAAGAATTATTTGCATTTTTTCTAATTCTTTTAATAACTTATGTTTAATCCGATGACTTTATTGAAATTTCTATTATTATTCAATCAACAAATCCTATGCATAATATGAAATGAAAAAGACGTCCTGAAGAAAAGGACGTCACAGCCTATGGAAAGTTCTTTTTGACAAACCTTTAAATTGAAAGGATTTCGTCTTCTTTTTCTTTTGCTAAATTGTCAACTTTTGCAATGAACTCATCTGTTAGTTTTTGGATATCATTCACATGTCCTCGTAATTCGTCTTCCGTCATTTCCCCGTTTTTCTCCAATTTTTTCAATTCATCATTTGCGTCACGTCGTACATTCCGGATGGCCACTTTTGCTTCTTCCGCTTCTTTTTTCACGACTTTCACCAACTCTTTACGACGTTCCTCAGTCAAAGGAGGAATTGTTAAACGGATTACATTTCCATCATTTGTAGGGGTAATACCAATATCCGATTTTAAAATGGCTTTTTCAATTTCCCCTAAAATGGACTTGTCATAGGGTGTGATTACAAGAAGGCGCGCTTCCGGAGTAGTGATCCCTGCAAGCTGATTCACCGGAGTTGGTACCCCGTAATAATCGACAGTAATCCGGTCCAGTAATTTTGCGTTTGCTCTGCCTGCACGAATCGATGCAAGTTCTCTAGTAAAAGCGGTAATCGACTTGTTCATTTTTTCCTTCGCTTGTTCATATACACTATTCATTATGCATTCCTCCTAACAACTGTCCCAATTTTGTCGCCTAAAACAGCCCGTTTAATGTTACCTTTTTCCATTATAGAGAATACTATTAATGGGATGTCGTTGTCCATACATAATGTGGAAGCTGTGGAATCCATTACTTGAAGACCTTGCTGAATGACCTCTAAATAAGTGAGTGTTTCGTATTTCACTGCATCTTGGTGAATTTTCGGATCCGCTGAATATACGCCATCAACATTATTTTTTGCCATTAAAATAGCGTCCGCATCAATTTCGGCAGCCCGCAATGCAGCCGTTGTATCTGTGGAGAAAAATGGATTTCCAGTTCCAGCAGCGAAAATCACGACGCGCCCTTTTTCGAGATGACGCACCGCTTTTCGACGTATGTAAGGTTCCGCCACTTGGGTCATCACAATAGAAGATTGTACACGAGTTTCCACGTCCAATTTTTCCAGAGCATCTTGCAATGCGAGGGAGTTCATGACAGTTGCAAGCATTCCCATATAATCGGCAGAAGCACGATCCATTCCCATTTCACTACCTATTTTACCACGCCAAATGTTTCCTCCGCCAACAACAACTGCAACTTCCACTCCAAGATCCACTACTTCTTTGATATCTTCGGCCACTGATTTAATAATTTTTGGGGAGATGCCAAATCCTGCTTCTCCTGCCAATGCTTCACCACTTATTTTAATGACTACTCGTTTGAATTGCGGCACACTCATAGTAAACCTCCGTTATGCGTTAATTTAAAATTCTTTTCTGAAAAATAGGGAACACTTAGAGTGCTCCCCATAAAGTTTGTGTATTTATTCTACGATTATTTATTTCCTTTTACTTGGCTCATAACTTCTTCCGCAAAGTTGTCTTCGCGTTTTTCGATGCCTTCTCCTACTTCATAACGAACGAATGAAGCTACGTTACCGCCAACTGATTTCACGAAATCACGAACTTTTTGATCAGAATCTTTAACAAATGCTTGCTCTAATAAGCAAACTTGCTCGAAGAATTTTCCAAGACGACCTTCAACCATTTTTGCCACAATGTTTTCAGGTTTTCCTTCGTTCAATGCTTGTTCAGTCAACACTTTGCGTTCACGTTCAACTTCTTCCGCAGGCACTTCATCACGGGAGATATATTTTGGCTTGATTGCCGCAATGTGCATCGCGATATCTTTCGCTGCATCAGCATTTGTAGTACCTTCAAGAACAACTAATACACCGATGCGGCCGCCCATGTGCAAGTAGGAACCAAAAGCATCTGCATCCGTTTTTGTTCTGATTTCGAAACGGCGAAGAGTGATTTTTTCACCAATTGTCGCAACAGCAGTTGAAATTTGTTCCGCTATGCTTGCGCCTTCCTCGTTTTTCACTTCCAATGCAGCTTCCAAAGACTCAGGTTTAGCTTTTAATAATTGTTCCGCCAAGTTTTTTACTAGTTCTTGGAATTGGCTGTTTTTCGCAACGAAGTCTGTTTCAGCGTTCACTTCCAAAATGATCGCTTCGTTTCCTTCAGTTAAGATGTAAGTTGTACCTTCAGCCGCGATACGGTCAGCTTTTTTGCTTGCAGAAGCCAAACCTTTTTCACGTAGGTAATCGATGGCAGCTTCGATGTCACCGTTTGTTTCTACAAGGGCTTTTTTGCAATCCATCATACCTGCGCCCGTTTTTTCACGAAGTTCTTTTACTAATTGTGCAGTAATTGCCATTGAAAGTTCCTCCTTGGATCATGATTGTTTACTATAAGTTTTAGCCATTTTACAAAGTAAGAAACCATTGTTTCTCAAAAAAAGGTGATAAGTGAAACAGTCACTTATCACCTTTGTAGCAGTGAATTACTCAGCAACTACTTCTTCAGCTGGAGCTTCTGATTCACCTTGTTTAGACTCGATAAGAGCATCTGCAATTTTAGCAGTCAACAATTTTACAGCACGAATCGCATCATCGTTTGCAGGAATTACGTAGTCGATTTCATCTGGATCACAGTTTGTATCCACGATTCCCACAATCGGAATATTTAATTTACGAGCTTCAGCTACAGCGATACGTTCTTTGCGTGGGTCTACCACGAACATCACATCTGGCAATTCGTTCATATCACGAATACCGCCAAGGAATTTCACTAAACGTTCATGTTCTTTTTTCAACTTCATAACTTCTTTTTTAGGAAGAACACCGAAAATTCCTTCTTCTTCCATTTTTTCGATTTCTTTCATACGTGCAACACGTTTTTTGATTGTATCGAAGTTTGTTAATGTACCACCTAACCAGCGTTGGTTGATGTAGTAGTTGCCAGAACGTTCAGCTTCTTCTTTAATAGCGTCTTGTGCTTGTTTTTTTGTACCTACAAAAAGAACTTTTCCGCCGTTTGCACCAACTTGACGCATGAACTCGTAAGCTTCTTCTAATTTTTTAACAGTTTTTTGCAAATCGATAATATAAATGCCGTTACGTTCAGTAAAAATGTATTTTTTCATTTTTGGGTTCCAACGGCGAGTTTGGTGACCGAAATGTACACCAGCTTCTAATAATTGTTTCATTGAGATTACTGACATGTATTTTCCTCCTATTATTGGTTTTATTCCTCCGCATCTTTCATCTGGAATAAGCAACTTAAGAAAACTTCTCAAGCACCACTTACCCATCAAAATGCGTGTGTAATCATCACACCAATTGGTAATATAACACAAACCCCATTGCTGTGCAAGAAGTTTATGATTGGAACTTTAATAATAGTTCGATTTCCGTTTTCCCTTTTTGAGTAATTTTTGCGATTTCTTCGATGGACTTTCCTTCCTGATGCAGCGCCAATACTTTGTCTTTCAAAGATACATCCCTCTGAAGCATTTCATCATTTAGTTTATGCCCTTTTTTTTCATTTGCTATCACATCCGGCATGTTTTCTTGCTCTTTGGCCATGTTCTTTTTTTGTTGGATGTAAGCATTTTTGGCAATCGCTTTAGGGATTGTAGGCAAAATTGCATCCAGGTTCACCACGTTTTTCTGTAAATCATCTTCCACTGGTTCTTTCCCAATAGGATCAGGAACAGTACCCGCTTGCAAATTGGGGACGCTTTTTTGCTGAGATGTTTTTATTTTCGTTAATTCATGAATGAACCGGTCGTTTTCTTCCTTGATTTCCAATAAATATACGCTGATCGCATTTTCCATTTCTTCCATCATCTTATCTTGCCGCGATTCCAAGTCCTTAAATTTTGACATCTTGGAATTTAAAATAAAAATAAGATAAAAACTTATTAATTGGGAAATGGTGAGTATAATAATAAATACTGTAGCCATATAATCTCCTATCCGCTTAAATCAATAAAATTTCCTTTATATGGATGTTTCGCTTCCTGATGTTCCTGCTGATTCTTGCGTTCTTTTTTGTTTTTATCTTGGTCTTTTCCCGTGCCTTTTTTTTCATTATTGTCGGATACTTCAGAGATTTTCTCGGTGTCGTTCACGGTAAGTTGCTTTTTTTCAATTTCCCTGTTCAACGCATCATTTGCATGATATTGTTGCTGAACAACATTTTGTTGATGCTGCTCAGCAATTTTGCCGGCATCCACCGTTTTGGGAATGGCGATTTGCAATTCAACACCTTTTAAACTCATAAGTTCCACCCACTTTAGGCGTTCATCTCATTTGACAACAGTTTTCTCAGTTTCAACAACGCTTTTGAATGAATTTGTGAAATGCGGGAAGTGGATAAATTCAATACTTCCCCGATTTCTGTCAATGTCATTTCTTCAGAGTAAAAAAGACTCAGTACCAGTTGCTCTTTCTCACTTAATTTTTTTATGTTTTCTGCCAATTCTTCTATAAGCTCTTTATGTATCGTTTCCTGTTCCGGTGTTCTGACATTTTCGTCCCGAATGACAAATGACTTTCCTTCTCCTTCGTCCTGATCATGCTGGGGTTCATTGAGAGACAATATATTCGAGAAGAAATGCTCTTGCACCGTTTGATATACTTCTTCAACAGGCATGTTCATATGTTCCGCCAGTTCCTCAGGAGTAGCATGACGCATCAACTTTTGCTCCAGTTGTTCAATGGTCGCTTCCATTTTTTTTGCTTTTTCCCGCGCCGATCGTGGTAGCCAATCCTCTTTTCTAAGGCCGTCAATGATGGCTCCCCGGACACGGAATGAAGCATATGTATCGAATTTCAAGTCTCTATTGATATCAAATTTATTTAAGGCGTCAAAAAGTCCCATCATTCCCAGGCTTGTCAAATCATCCCGGGAGACATTTTTCGGAAGCCCTGAACCAATTCTTTGAACATGATAAGAAACTAGGGGTTTATATTTTTTTATCAGTAAATTTCCTGCTTGCGGATCCCGATCATTTATCCAGCTATTCCATAATTGCTGCTCATCTAGCTTGCTTACCATCGAACCCACCTTTCTTTACGATACGCCTTTTATTACTAATCATTATACCAAAGAAAGGTATAAAAAACACAGTATTCTATAGGACCAAATCAAGCGGTTAACGGTGAGTATTTTTGCTCAATCCTTATGGAAAAGAGCCTAAAAAGCGGATTTTATTACTGAACATAATAGTACTTAAGCATCTTATTCACTCAACATTGAACGGACAAGTTTGGCTATTTCTTCCGAGCTTTCATCTTGAAACTCCATTTTCGAGGATTGATTCAAAGGATTTGTGTCCCTTTCTGAAATCTCATCTACATCCTCTTGAACGCTGTTGTTTTCACCGGTGCCTTCAATAAACTCTTCAAAGAGCCCATCATCCGGCGTATATAGAATATAGCCAATGAGATATCGTACAGCAAACAATAAAATGAAGGCGGCGAGTGCAGCAAAAAAAGATACGAGTAAAATTTGCGAAGGAAAGATGGAAACCTGGTACATGATTGCAAATGTGATTGAAAATGTGATTAAACTTCCCCAACAATTCAAAAAAATTGAACCATACATCAAATTTCACTCACTCCTTGATTGACTGTACGAATCATCAATTTGCACGTTGCAGGATCAAATTCAATCGTCCTGCCGCTATTTCCGCCAATATCTTCCGCCACAAGAGGAATCCCCAATTCATTAAGCACTTTTTTCACGGCTTCGACATTGCGGGGACCGATCCTCATCATTTCTTTTGCGGAAGAAAATTGAAACATTTGTGCTCCTCCGGCAATTTTCGCTTTTAAACGATATTTTTGGGCACCTTCCATTAACAGTTTTTCCACAAGTCCTTTAATGCCTGTATCTGCAAATTTTGCCGTATTGATTGTATCCGTACTGCTCAGCGAAGAGTCCGGCAACATAATATGAACAAGACCGGCAATCTTTTTCGTTTCATCATATAAAACGACTCCCACACATGATCCCAGTCCTGATGTTCGTATTGTATCGGGAAATTTGACCACATCCATTTGGGCAATACCCACTTTGACAACCTTCCCTGATTGTGGAGTAAACATATTATTCAACCCCTAACGCTTTAAAAATTACGTCAAAAGACTCAGGAGAAGGCAGCAATAGAAAATGTCCTTTCATTTCGCTCTCCAGCCCTTCTTCCAAAATGGATGTGTCAATGACAATTACATAATCGCTTACTTGGGAAATCTCAATAAGACCGACACTGATAATTGCCCCAAACATATCAATGCTTAAACCCGGAACGGTAGGAAACACCTTTAAATTCAAAAAGTCGGACATGGCGGATAAGTAAGAACCGGATAAAATATTTCCCATTTCCTGCATTGCGGACATTCCAATATCGGATGCGTTGCTGCGGAAATCAAACCGGTCATCTTGAATCAGGCGTTGAATAAACCGGTTCGCCTGTTCAATAGGCAAAATGAAGAACATGCTTCCTTCCAAATCGCCTTCAATTCGCAAATAGATTCCCACGACAACCTTTTCAGGTCCGTCCATCAGTTCCATCATTTCATTAAAGGTAACCATTTCCGCTTTTGGAACACGCATATCGATTTTTTTATTCAACATATTCGAAAGGGAAGTGGCGGCATGGGCAGCACCAATATTCCCGATTTCTTTGAGAATGTCCAAATGCAATGAATTCATGCCAGGATGTTTCATATGTATCCCTACTTTTTCAATAGTCTATTCAGATAAATTCAACACTTTATCTAAATGAAGCATTATCAGTAAACGATTCCCAATCTTGGACACCCCAGAGATAAAGGCTTCTTCCTTCACCCCAACGACTTCGGGCTGAGGTTCTATTGAGTTGACCGGAATATCGATGACATCATTGGCGGAATCAACGACAAATCCCACTTCGATATCGTCCAATTGAACAATGATAATGCGAACCGATTCAGTATCTTCCACAGGAGGCAGACCAAACCGTTCCCTTAAATCGACGATCGGTGTTACGACCCCGCGCAAGTTGATGACACCTCTTACAAACTTTTCAGTTCTTGGCACACGGGTGATGTGCATCATTTTTTCTATCCCTTGAACGTGGTTGACAGGTATCGCATACTCTTTATCCATTAGTTGGAAAACTATTACTTTAATATTTTCTTTCTCCGCTGCAGTTACCATATCCAGCACCCCATTTCATTCAATTATTTCATTAACGCATTGATATCGATGATTAATGCCACTTGACCGTTTCCTAAAATTGTTGCACCGGAAATCGCAAAAATATTTTTCAAATAATTGCCCAATGATTTCAATACGATTTCCTGTTGGCCGATGAATGAATCAACCACCAAACCTGCCATTTTATCGCCTTTTCTTACGATGACAACGGATTGATATTCATCATCACAAGCTTCGCTGCGCGGCACCTCAAAGACTTCATCCAAGTAAATGAGCGGCACGACTTTTCCACGGAAATCGATGACTTTTTGATTATGGGCATTTAAAATATCCGATTTTTTAATGATGGATGTTTCAATAATGGATGATAATGGAATTGCATAAATTTCTTTCTCTATTTCTACCAACATGACGGAAATAATTGATAAAGTTAAAGGCAATTGAATAGAGAATTTCGAACCGACATCTTGTTGCGATTCAATGGAAATGCTGCCGCCAAGAGATTGGATCGTCGTTTTCACAACATCCAGACCAACGCCTCGTCCTGAAACATCCGTGATTTTATCGGCCGTTGAGAATCCAGATTCAAAAATGAGTTCATTGATCTGTTTGTCTGTGAGCGTAAGAGCCGCTTCTTTTGAAACAATTCCTCGCTCGATCGCCTTTCTCAACACTTTCTCTTTATTGATTCCGGCTCCATCATCTTCAATCTCAATAAAGACATAATTTCCGCTATGGTATGCCCTTAAAGTAACCGAGCCTTCTTCCGGTTTTCCTTTTGCTCTTCTTGCTTCCGGACTTTCGATACCATGGTCGACAGAGTTGCGGATCAGGTGGACTAACGGATCGCCGATTTCATCGATGACGGTACGGTCCAGTTCCGTTTCGGCACCGATAATTTCCAACCGGATTTTTTTATTCAACTCGCGGGATAAGGAACGGACCATTTTAGGGAATCGGTTAAAGACGGTTTCGATTGGAATCATGCGCATTGTCAGCACGATGTTTTGCAAATCGCCCATTGTACGGCTCATCCGTTCAACTGTTTCCGTCAATTCGGATTGTTTCACATCTGCCGCAATCGACTGCAATCGTCCGCGATCAATGACCAATTCTTCAAATAAGTTCATTAAGATATCAAGTCGTTCAATGCTTACGCGAATCGTTTTGGAGTGAGCGCTTTGTTTGGATGCACTTGAATCTTTCTTTGCAGCTACTTCTTTTTTCTCTTGTTTCGGCACTGGACTGGATTTCTCCAACTCTTTTTGTTGCTGTTCTTTGGAAGCAATCTCTTCTTTGCTTGCCTCTTTCACCATTGCATCAGTCAATGGCACCACGACAACATTCTCAATCTCGGATACTTTGCTGATTTTCTTTTTGATTTCTTCCGGAGAATCTTTCGTGATGAAGGCCACTTGGAAGTTTTGGTCGAATTGTTCTTCTTCCAGCTTCTCTACCGTTGGGAAAGATTTTATGACTTCCCCGCTTTTCTCCAATACTTGGAATACCATAAAGACCCGCGCTGCCTTTAACAGGCAATCAGGCCGAAGGGAAACGGAAATTTCATAAGTGTTGAACCCTTGTTCCTTCGATTGTTTCAATACGGTAATATCATATTCATCATAGATTAAGTAACGGCCAGGCGCTGTTTCTTCCACCGCCACATCCGCAGCAACTTCCTGCTCCGTAGGAGTGCTCGAAGGAATGCTTTTGCCAGCTTCAATATCTTTTAGTTTTGATACAATTCCGGATACATCCCGTTTCCCATCGCCGCCATTGGCAATATCCGTAATCATTGCTTCCAAATGATCCACTGATTCAAAAACAACATCCAACAAATTCGAATCAACGGTAATTTTTTCATTCCGAATGGCGTCCAACACGTTTTCCATTTTATGTGTCAAATCGGCCAAATCTTCAAATCCCATCGTAGCGGCCATTCCTTTTAAAGTATGGGCAGAGCGGAAAATCTCATTGACGATGGATAAGTCACCCGGATTTTTTTCCAAATCCAATAATAGATCGCTGCAATTTTGCAAATGTTCTTTGCTTTCTTCAATAAACATATCTAAATATTGCTGATTCATTTCCATTCGAACACACTCCCTTTACGACAAATATTTCAACATGGTCTCCGCAATTTCATCCACATTCACTACTTCATCGACAAATTGCGTTTCGATGGCAGCTTTTGGCATACCAAAAACAATGCAAGTTTCCGCTGATTCCGCAATGGCGATCACATTTCCGGTTCTCTTTAATGCCATTAAACCTTTGGATCCATCATTGCCCATTCCTGTCATGATGACGGCGATTTTATCCAGTTCCTCGAATTGGCTGATATTTTCAAACAACACATCCACGCTCGGTCGATGTCCTGCTCTTGGCGGTTCCTTATCATCCAGCACGATTTCATAATGGGAACCAACCTTTTTCATTTTTAAATGAAATCCGCCTGGCGCAATATATGCTGTTCCAGCCTCCACCTTTTCTCCCTGTTCCGCTTCCTTCACCTGGACATTACTGATATGGTTCAATCTTTCTGCAAGCGACTTTGTAAAACCCGGTGGCATATGTTGAACAATCAATATGGGCGCAGGGAAAGCTTTAGGCAATTTTGTAATCACTTGTTGCAAGGCTCTTGGCCCACCTGTCGAAGTTCCGATTAAGACTATTTTTTCGGAAGTTTTACTCCATTTTGTTTGAACCGGATGGATACTTCGATTGCTTTCCGTCACGGTCTGTTTTTCGCTGATGCCGGCGGATGTCCCCCGGGGCATGTTTTTTATGTAAGAATATTTGATGGAACTGCCATGTTTTCTCAATTTTTCTATCGGCACTTTTGCGGCAAGTTCCACTTTATGGATAAGTTCGTCCTTTACTTTATGTATATCAAGGGAAATCGTGCCACCGGGTTTTGTCACGAAATCAACAGCACCGTATTCCATCGCGAGCATTGTTTGTTTTGCCCCATTTTCTGTAAAACTTGACAACATGACAACCGGAACCGGTGAAATATCCATGATGCATTTAAGAGTTTCCAGCCCATTCAGTTCAGGCATTTCAACATCCATTGTCACTACATCCGGTTTTAATTGTTGAATTTTTTCGATGGCATCTTTCCCGTTTCTCGCTGTGTCAATCACTTCAATGGTTGGATGATCTTTAAAGAAATCGCTGATCATTTTTCTCATAAATGCCGAGTCATCCACAATTAATAACTTATGTTTTTTCGAAGGTACCAATTAACCACGACCTTTCGAGAAAATACGTTTTAATCTGGATAAGAATGAGTTGGAAGGAAGAGGAACCTCTTCTCCAAATTTGTTATGAATGAAACGATTGACTATTTCTTGCAATGATATGGATATTTGTGCATTAGGATATGAAATGGAAAAAGGAACTTGTTCAATCACCGCTTTCCGAACGGTTCCATCTTCCGGAAGCCAACCAAGTATCACGACTTCTTTTGATAAAAATTTCATCATCGTGTTTTTTAATCTTTGCAGCGCTTCTTTTCCTTCTTCATTCGAAAAAACCCGATTACATAATAGATAGAAAGTTTTGTTCGGTTCTTTTAAGTGAATGAATTTCATCATTGAATAGGCATCTGTGATTGCGGTAGGTTCCGCCGTTGTGACGACAATGACTTCATCAATGGATGTAACGATATCCAACGACCAATTCGATGCCCCGGCTCCCATATCAAATAAAATAAAATCATAACTTTTCTGCAATTCTTCAAAGCCGTGAATAAATGCCTCAAACATCTCTTCCGACCATTCAACAACCGAAGAAAAGCCGGAACCGCCGGAAATGTAGTGGATATTTTCCGGGCCTCTGAAAATAATGTCCGTGAACGAAACGCGTCCTTCCAAATAATCCTTCAAATGATATGGTGCTTGTTTCCCAATTAAAATATGAACATTGGCCATGCCAAGATCCATATCCAAAATAACCACTTTTTTTCCCAATTTTGCTAAATCAATGGCAAAGTTCGTCGTGAAATTGCTTTTTCCAACTCCGCCTTTTCCACTGACAACCGCAATCGATCGCCCCAATGCCCCTTGGCTTTCCAACATTTTCAACCTCAATTTTTCTGCTTGATCTCTCATTTGAATTCACCTTGGAAAAGCATTTCCAATAATTTTTCTATGGTCGCTTCTTCAATATCTTCTGGTACTTCTTGACCAGTAGTATAGTAAGCAAGTCCTTTCTTATATTTAATCATTAAATTATACATCGCGCCAATAGAATTTGTTTCATCCGTCTTAGTGAAAATGAATTTTTCAATTGGAAATTCACTAAATTGTTCAATAATTGTTTCAATATCTTTTTCTTTGGCAGTCAATGATAATACCAAATAAGATTCGACTTCATCATCAAAAGAAATCAGCTTTTTCAATTCATTCACATATTTCGTTTCTTTATAGTTTCGTCCCGCGGTATCAATAAACACCAAATCCAGGTTGGCAAATTTCCTGATCGCTTCCCTGTAATCATTCAGGTTATAAACGACTTCAACCGGCGCTTGCAGCAAATTCGCGTAGGTTTTTAATTGTTCGATTGCGGCGATCCGATAAGTATCCGTCGTAATAAAGCCGACCTTTTTCTTTTTCTCCAATACAGAGCGTGCCGCCATTTTTGCAATCGTCGTCGTTTTCCCCACCCCTGTCGGTCCCAACACACATACATACTTCTTGTCATAAGATATTCCGCCGATTGAAAGGGGGGAGAGCTCCTTTTTCAGCACATTTTTTGCAATTTCAACCATTTCCTGTCGGGAAATTTCTTTTGATTGATTCACATGTGCAAAAAGCCCATCACAAATGTCCGTGATGAGCTCATTATTAAGCTCTTGACGTTTCAAATATTCGATGAATGGTTTCAGCTCTTCCGGTATGGAAGCTTGTATTGTGTCTTGCTTCATGGATTTCAACATTTCTTTTAAACTGACGATTTCTTCCTTCAACTCTGAAACATTTCCATCATTAGGCAGCTCATCATGTTTCGGGACTATCGGCTGTAACTGCTTTTGTTCTTGGACGGCGAATGTTGGCGGCTCCACTTCATCAATGCCGGCCAACACTTCGAAATTTTTCTGTCGGATCAACCCAAAAAACTTCTTTTTTACAACCACTTTCGAACTGATGATGACAGCTTCTTCCCCCAAATCGGCACGCACTTGTTTCATCGCTTCATTAATGGAAGGCGCGATATATTTTTTCATTTTCATTCAACAGTCACCACCCCAACACTTTGGATTTCAACATTGGCATCCAATTCGTTATAGGACAATATCGGAATTTGCGGGAAATATCGCTCCGTCAATTGTCTTAAATACATTCTAATTCCCGGTGAACATAAGATGATTGGCGTTTGTTCCATATAAGATACTCTTTCCACTTCTTTTGCGATGGATTCAAGTACTGTTTGCGAATTGTGCGGATCCATCGCCAAGTAATTTCCATGTTCCGTTTGCTGAATACTGTCAGCAATCATTTTTTCCACTTTCGCAGGAACGGTGATTACTTTCAATTGTGAACCGTCCTGTACATATTGCCTTGTAATCTGTCGGGCAAGGGCTTGTCTAACATATTCTGTCAGCACATCGCTATCGCTCGTCAACTTTGCATAATCCGCCAATGTTTCAAAAATGACCGGCAAGTTGCGTATCGATACGTTTTCCTTTAATAACTTCGCTAATACCTTTTGAATTTCACCAATCGATAATGGGGTTGGCGTCAATTCATCCACCAAAATGGCATGCGTTTCCCGCAAATGGTCGATCAACTGTTTTGTTTCCTGGCGACCTAAAAGTTCATGCGCATTTGCTCGAATGACTTCCGTCAAGTGAGTGGACACGACACTTGGAGGATCGACAACTGTATATCCCAACATTTCGGCTTCTTCCTTCACTTCTTCTGTGATCCATTTGGCAGGAAGGCCGAAGGATGGTTCGATTGTATCTATACCTTCAATTGAATCGTCCCCACCAGGACTCATAGCCAGATAATGATCCAACAGCAGCTCTCCTCTTGCCATTTCATTACCCTTTATTTTTATGCGATATTCGTTTGGTTGTAATTGGATGTTGTCCCGGATACGCACTACCGGAATCACAAGTCCCAATTCCAATGCAAGCTGGCGACGGATCATCACCACCCGGTCAAGCAAATCCCCTCCCTGTTGCGCATCCACAAGGGGGATCAGACCGTAACCAAATTCAAACTCTATCGGGTCCACATTTAATAAATTGACCACATTTTCTGGACTTTTCATTGTATCGGTCACTTGTTCTTCTTCCATTTCCAACAGTTCTTCCGGATCTTCTTCTTTCTTGCGGCTCATCAAATATGCTCCAATTGCGAGCATCCCGGCAATCGGAATTGTGATCCAATCAGGGATTGTCGTGAAAAGACCGAGCAGGAAAATGGATCCAGCCGCCACATAAAGCAACTTCGATTGGGAAAATAATTGTTTTATAATATCTTCTCCCAGGTTTCCATCGCTGGCTGCACGCGTCACAACAAGACCTGTCGCCGTTGATACAAGAAGGGCAGGAATTTGGGCAACGAGGCCGTCACCGACAGTCAATTTGGAGAAGTGGTTTGCCGCATCAGAGAATGAATATCCTAATTGAAGCATTCCTATAATCAAACCAAAGATTAAGTTGATAAAAACCAAAATGATGGAGGCAATGGCATCACCTTTAACGAATTTCGTCGCACCGTCCATCGCTCCGTAAAAATCCGCTTCCTTGGCAACTTTATCCCGTCGTTCCCGTGCTTCTTTTTCCGATATGAGCCCTGCATTCAAATCCGCATCAATACTCATCTGCTTCCCGGGCATCGCATCTAACGTGAATCGCGCCGCAACTTCCGCCACCCGCTCCGAACCTTTCGTAATGACGATAAAGTTCACGATGACAAGCAGCATGAAAATAACTAAACCGACTAAAATATTACCGCCTGTCACGAATTCCCCGAATGTTTCAATAACGTCACCCGCATCCCCTTGGGAGAGAATGGCACGGGTTGTTGAAATACTGATTCCTAACCGGAACAGTGTCAAGATCAAAATAATGGAGGGGAAAATCGCAAATTCCAAGGCTTCTTTCATATTCATTGCCGTAAGCAATACAATCAATGAAAGCGTAATATTAATAATGATTAAAAAACTCAGCAACCATGTTGGTAGAGGGATTACGAGCATCGCTACTATCACTATGATAAAAGCTAATACTCCCAAGTCGCGAAATTTCATCCTTTTCCCTCCTGCAAACTAAATTTTGCGTTTAATTCGATAAACATAAGCTAAAATTTCAGCCACCGCTTTGAAAAATTCTTCCGGCACTTCTTCGCCTATTTCCACTTGATCGTAAAGAGCCCTTGCCAATGGCCTGTTTTCGACCATTACAATATCATTTTCTTTTGCAATCATTTTTATTTTTTGAGCAACAAAGTCCGCACCTTTTGCTACGACTTTAGGAGCATCCATTGACCCATCATCATATCTCAAGGCAACCGCATAATGGGTTGGGTTGGTAATGACGACATCCGCTTTCGGAACTTCCTGCATCATCCGCCGCATTGCCATTTCCCTCTGCCGTTGCTTTATTTTTGATTTGATGAGCGGGTCCCCTTCCATATTTTTATACTCGTCTTTAATGTCCTGTTTCGACATCCTCAATTGTTTTTCATACTCGAATTTTTCATATATGTAATCCAAAATTGCTATGATAAGCAATGCAATGGCACTTGCAATTCCCATCATCGCGGCAAGCTTTGCGACCGTTGTCAGCGTATCCCAAGGGCTATGAAATGACAGGGACAACACATCATCCAAATTCATCCAAATAATCATCCAGGTTACAGAACCGATAAATGCAACTTTTAATAACGACTTGATCAGATTCACGATGGCCCTTAATGAGATGATTTTTTTTATTCCTTTTATCGGATCTATCTTTTTCAAATCCAATTTCATCGTTTCTGTTGTAAATAAAAAACCGAACTGCAAAAAGTTTGAGAACATGGCCACAATCATTGCTACCGCCATCACCGGCAACAAAATAACAGCCAATTCCGACAAAGAATCAACATATATGTTCATCACCGTATCGGCAGTGATATTATCAAACAATATGTATTTCTCGATAGATTCATTGAAAAAGGAAACAAACCCCTTGAACATGATTGGTGCCATAAAGACGAGAAAAAGAAAAAGGACCAAAAAAAGAATCGCCGATGAAAGATCCTGGCTTTTTACAACTTGCCCTTTTTTTCTGGCATCCCTGCGTTTCTTCGGTGTTGCTTTTTCCGTTTTTTCGCCGGCAAAATATTGTATGTCCAATGGAAGAAGTAGCTTCAAATTAAGCACCACCTAAAAGTTGCATGAATTCACGCATTACCGTAATCATTAATTGAACCACCTTCTGCATCACTTCTATCATGATCCCCATCGAGATAAATAAAATAAGAAAGCCCACAATAATTTTTAAGGGGAAACCGATCACAAAAATATTCAATTGCGGAACGGTTTTTCCGGTAATCCCAAGGGCAAGGGTCACCAAAAATAATGATGCAACCAAAGGGGCGGACATTTGAAATGCCACTGAAAAAACCACAGCGATGAGCTTCATTGAAAATTCCGCCATACCGGCATCTCCAAAATTGGGATAACCTTCAATCGGAATAAACTGATAACTATAATAAATACCGTCCAAAATCAGGTGGTGACCGTTGGTAGCAATCAATATGTATAAAATCAAAAAGTAAAAAAATTGCCCCATCATCGGACTTTGCACACCGGTAAGCGGATCGACGATATTCGCCATGGCAAACCCCATTTCAAAATCTATAAAACCGCCGGCAATTTGAACGATAGAAATAATGATGGCAGCAGCTAAACCAATAATAAGACCAATCATCGCTTCTTTCATAATCAACAAAAAATAATTTCCGTCGATTGGTATGGCCTCTGCAGGGACTGTGTAGTACATCATCCAAGCAAGCATCAAAGCCAAAATAATCTTCACTTGTACGGGTATTGTACGATATGAAAAAAAGGGGACTGTAACAAAAAATGCAGATACTCTGACAAACATTAGTAGTAACACGGAAAATTGCGGTATGATCTCCAGCATTCATGTCACCCTATGTATCGTGTCAGGTTGCTCAAAATATCAACAAAGTAGTTTGACATTCTGGACACCATCCAAGGTCCAAAAAATACGATGGCCACCAATACCGCTATAATTTTCGGAGCGAAAGCCAATGTTTGTTCTTGAATGGATGTCGTCGCCTGAAAAATGCTGATAATGAGCCCTGTAATTAAAGCAACCAACATGAGAGGACCCGCAACTAAAAGGACAACCCACACAGCTTGCTCGGCTATTTGAATGACTGTTAATTGTGACATTGAGTATCATCTCCTAGAAACTTTGGAGTAAAGATTTAACTACCAAATACCATCCGTCTACCAGTACAAATAATAGTATTTTAAATGGCAATGAAATCATTACCGGCGGCAACATCATCATCCCCATGGACATAAGGACGCTTGCCACGACCATATCTATCACAATGAAAGGTATGAATATCATGAATCCCATCTGGAAGGCCGTTTTCAATTCGCTCAAGGCATATGCGGGCACCAATATGGTCAAAGGTATTTCCTCGACGGTTTGGGGTCTTTCCGCTTGACTGTATTGCAAAAATAATTCCAAGTCCTGTTGTCTGGTATGTTTCGCCATAAAATCTTTGAAAGGAACGCTTGCCCGCTCGTAAGCTTCTTCCAGGCCTATTTCTTCATTGAAAAGCGGTTGCAGCGCTTCTTCATTCACTTGTTGGAAGGTCGGAGCCATAATAAAGAATGTTAAAAATAATGCCAACCCAATAATCACTTGGTTGGGCGGCGTTTGGTTCGTCGCCAGGGCGGTACGCGTGAAAGACAGTACAATGACGATACGCGTAAACGAAGTCATTAAAATCAAAATACTTGGCGCAAGCGACAGCACCGTCAATAACAGCAACAATTTCACAGAAGTGGAGACATTCGTTGGATCTGAATCAGAAAAGAATGAGATAAATTGTTCCATTATTTATCGTGCTCCTTTTCCTTCCATTTTTCGAGTTCATCGCGACGCACCTTTTTAATCTCCGATAAGCGCTGATTCAACAGGTTTCCAAAGTTATGGTCAGATTCATCGCCGCTTTTTTTCGAATGTCCCTTCAACTTTTGCACCAATTCCGTAATGTAAGGTGTACCCGCTGTGATAGTTTGTTTTTCGTTGTAATAACTTAATAATTTTTCAATTTCATCCGAATCGTTGATTTCTTTAAGAAGCTCCACATTTTCCCCCACACCGACAACATATAACGTGTCACCGATTTGCAAAATTTGAACGGATTTTTGAGAACCGAGGGAAATCCCCCCTAAACTCCGTACGATATTATTCTGCTGAAAATGTGCGCTTTTCTTATTAATGAATTTTAAAACCCAAACCAACAAAACCAGCACAAAAATAAGGGCTAGAAGCATTTTTATATAATCCCAGGCTGTCAGTCCTACAGCTGCCGGTTCTTTGACAGCTGTAGAATTGTCTGTTTGAAGTTCGGGGTTTTGCAAATAATTATTGTCGACCATTTCATTTTTTTGATCGGCAAAAGTGATATGTGCAGGAACAGTTAAAAAGAAAATAGAAAACATTATGATTGCAATATAAACTTTTTTACAAAATCTTTTCATCTTTCCAATCAACCTATTGCTTTTTTTATGGCTTCGATTACCCGATCTGCTTGGAAAGGCTTAACGATAAAGTCTTTTGCGCCCGCTTGAATGGCATCAATTACCATTGCTTGCTGTCCCATTGCGGAACACATGATGACAACCGCATTGGGATCAATTTCTTTAATCTTTTTCAATGCCGTAATTCCATCCATTTCCGGCATGGTAATATCCATCGTTACCAAATCGGGATGCAATTCAAGGTATTTTTCCACCGCCTGTATCCCATCTGAAGCCTCGCCGACAATTTCATAGCCGTTTTTCAATAAAATATCTTTAATCATCATGCGCATAAATGCTGCATCGTCAACAATTAAAATTTTTTTTGACATAGTTAAGACTCCTCCATTTTTCATCTTAAATTATTGATGCGCTCAGTTTGACTGATGATATCTGTAATTCTCACACCAAAATTTTCATCGATCACTACAACTTCCCCTTTTGCAATAAGCCGGTTATTTACCAATATATCGACTGGCTCACCAGCAAGGCGATTCAATTCAATAATTGAACCTGAAGTCAATTGCAGTATCTCTCTGACAGAATGTTTAGTGCGTCCCAATTCAACTGTAACCTGTAATGGAATATCAAGCAACATGTTTAAATTGCGTGCTTCCGATTCCGTCATTTTTGGTGGTTCGAAAGTTGTAAATTCGGCTTGTTGTACATTCACATTAACGGGCTGTTTTGGTTGGGAAAAATTAGTGAAACTTGGCATTTCCTGAACGGTTGCAGCATGCTGCTCATAGGCAGGTTGCTGTACATGCCGGGTTGGTTGGGCCGGTTGTTCCAATTGCACTGCACCAGTTTGCGGCATTTGCGCTGCAACTTGTTGCATCGATTCTGACTGCACATTCGCTTCGGAAGCTTTTTGTGCTTCGTTTTGAGCGAGCAACGAGTTCACAAGTTTTTTGCCAAATTCCAACGGCAATAATTCCATGATGGTGGAATCCACCAAATCACCGATAAGCAGCCTGAATGAAACTTTCACTAAAATTTCATCATCAGGAATATTCTCTTCCCCTTCATTTTCTTTAATATTCAATAACGCAAGGGAAGGTGGCGAAATATCAACTTTTTGATTAAATACCGTCGACATCGATGTGGCGGCTGAACCCATCATTTGGTTCATCGCTTCCTGTACGGCGCTCAATTGAATTTCTCCCAGATCCGGGCTCGGATTGCGTCCGTCGCCCCCAAGCATCAAATCCGCGATAATCGCCGCATCGGATTGCTTGATCACCAATAAATTCGCACCGCTTAATCCGGCTGTATATTCCACTTGGACAGCTACGTAAGGGTGTGGGAATTCCTGCTCCAAATTACTGCGATTGATGACTGACACGACAGGAGTTGTTATCTCCACTTTTTGTCCCAACAATGCAGACAATGCAGTCGCCGAACTGCCGAATGAAATATTTCCCAGTTCCCCTAAAGCATCCCGTTCCAAATCCGTCAAATAATCTTCAACATTCAAGTTATCATTGGAAGCGGAATTCGAATTAACTTCCAATGTTTCCCCCCGTAATAGGGCATCAATTTCTTCTTGGGAGAGCATATCGTCATTCATCTTCTTCTCCTCCATTCAAAGACTCAATAATTTGAACTGCCATCTTTTTCTTCAATTTTCCCGGCTGTACTGTAAATTTTGGAATATCACCGATCTTGAGAAGCAATGGCTCGTTAATTTTTTTATCAAGTTGGATAACATCCCCGATATCCATCGTCAAAAATTCCTCGATTGTAATCGAAGATGTGCCAAGTTCAACAATAAGCTCCAAGTCGGATTGTTTCACTTTCGTTTCAAGCGCCTTCTTTTGCGCTTCCGTCGGCTCTTTTGCATTTGATTGCATCCAATATTGCACCGATAAATTATGTACAATTGGTTCCAATACAACATGCGGAATGCAAATGTTGATCATCCCGGATGTGTCGCCAATGATGGAGTTCATCGTAATGACGATCACCGTCTCATTCGGCGAAATCATTTGTAAAAATTGTGGATTCACTTCAAGTTCAACAAGCATTGGATCGATTTCCACAATATTTTCCCAAGCTTCCCTTAAATTTTCAAAGGCCCGCTCAAAAAGGTTGGTCATAATTTTTTGTTCAATCTCTGTCAAATTATCCACATTCGAATAACTTGACCCGCTGCCACCCATGAGGCGATCCAACATGGAATAAGCAATGTTCGGATTGATCTCCATCAGGATATTGCCATCCAAAGGAGGCACTTCGAACACATTGATTAACGTCATATTCGGAATGGATCGAACAAATTCTTCAAAAGGTATTTGATCAACCGAAGCTACAGAAATTTGTACATATGTTCTGAGCTGAGCAGAGAAGAACGTTGTTAATAATCGCGCAAAGTTTTCATGAATCCGTGTCAAACTTCGGATTTGATCCTTTGAAAAACGAAGGGCGCGCTTGAAATCATATACTTTGACTTTTTTCTTATCTTCCTCTTTTTTCATTTCATCCGCTGACATTTCCCCTGCAGAAAGTGCGGAAAGCAGCGCATCTATTTCAGATTGGGATAATATATCACCTGACATTGGTCCACCTCCATTTCAACAAGTTTCTTTACTGAATGATGTAGGAGGTAATATATACTTGTTGCACTTCACCCTCTTGCATCAATTCATTTAATCGGGCTTTGATTGTAGATTCCAAAAGGATTTTTCCTTCTTTTCCTTTTAAGTTTTCTTCTGTCAACTCAGACAGCTCTTCAATAATAATATTTTTGGTTTGGAAGTTCCGTTTCTCAAGTTCCTTTGCGGCATTTTGGCTGTCCGCCTGGATTTTCAATTCAATGCGAATGAATTTTCCATCCGCCAAATTGGTTGTGATTTCAGGCACATCCACACTGCATTCCAATATTTCATCAATGCTAGGTTCTAGGGTTGCCGATTGTTTATTTAATTGTGTCAAAACGACAAACAGCACAACCCCGATTAATGTTATCGATACTAAAATGATCAGCATTACCGTCAATAATTTATTATTCTTCATCCTCGTCACCTCGTAGATGGGGGTTAGAAAGCACTTGAATCGTGCGGTAGAACTCCGTCACTCTTTTCCTCACTTCTTCTTCAGTTTCTTTGACAATGTATTTGCGCCCATTTGTCAGTGTGATTGTCGTATCCGGAAAAGATTCGACTGTTTCTATGTATAAAGCGTTTAAGGAAAAAGTTTTTCCATTCAATTTGGTTAATTGAATCATTGAAAATAGGGCCGGGTAGGAAAGAGCCGGCCCGACCCTCCTTTTCTCTAAAATTATGGACCAATTACTAGAATCCGGGATTCATTAGCGTTTTATGTTAATCAGTTCTTCCAGGATTTCTTCAGAAGTTGTAATGATACGGGCGTTCGCCTGGAAACCGCGTTGGGCGACAATCATTTCCGTAAATTCTTCGGAAAGGTCCACGTTGGACATTTCCAGGAATCCGGATTCAATTGAGCCGATTCCGTCTTCAGTTGGAAAACCTCGCAAAGGTGCACCGGAGTTTGATGATTCTTGATAATAGTTGCTTCCAACTTTTTCAAGGCCGCCTGTGTTCGAGAATTTCGCCAATTGAATTTTACCCGCAACCATTAATGCACCATTTTTATCCACAAAGTTGATAATACCGTCTTGGCCGATTGACATGCTTTGCGCTGTTGTCGGAATTCTGATTGGTTTATAGCCGGTCAATTCCGAAGTATACCCTTGGAAATTATTGATCAGATTATCCAAAGAAGTTGTTCCTGTACCGGCTAATCCTGTTACCGTGTTAATCGTGAGAATATTATTACTTTCATCCTTTACTTGAGTTCCGTTCACAAGGGTATATTGCTTGCCATTGGCATCGACAAAATAAAGCTCATTTGTAGATAAATTTATTTGAAGTTCTCCGCTAGGAGGATTCGCACCACTCAATGTGATCACTACCGGAGTTGTGCCATTATAAATTTTCCCTTCATTTACAGTCAATCGGTTGGTTGGGTTAGCTTTTGCCAATCCATCTGCATCAAGAAATTGATCACTTGCCCCCGTTAAATATGTAGTTGCTTCATATCCGACTAGATATTTCCCATCCATATTCACTAGATATCCGTTTTTATCCAAATAGAAGTTTCCTGCTCTTGTATATTTGATGTCTGTAAATCCGTTTAACCCTGGAACACTATCCGCCACTTGGAAATATCCATCCCCATCGATGGCCAAGTCAAGAGTGCGGGCTGTGGATTGAAGGGAACCTGTAGAGTGAATTGTATCAATGGCTGCGATTGTTGCTCCCAACCCCACTTGCTTTGGATTGGTACCCCCGCGTGATTCTGTTACACCGGAAGCATTGCTTATATTTTGGGATATCAAATCTTTGAAAATGGTTCTGCTTTTCTTGAATCCATGGGTGTTGACATTGGAAATATTGTTCCCGATCACATCTAATTTTGTTTGATGGTTTCTTAATCCGGAAATTGCTGAGTACATCGAACGTAACATATTGATCGTTCTCCTTTCGAATTTAGAAGTTTGCTTCTGTCAGTCCGCAAACGAAGGCATCCGATATGGTCCTGCCTTAAAGTACAATCGTGCCGTCAATATTTGTAAACAACTGCTCTTTTGCTTCATCCCGTTCCATTACTGTGATAACTGTTCCATTTTTCGCACTGACGATCAACGCCGCTTGTTCCATCAATACCAACGGTTGGTTTACACCTTTGGAACGCGCTTCCCTCACTTTGTCAGTGACCTTTTTCCATTCCTGTTCAGAGATATGTATATTTCGTTCACGAAGTCGTTCATTGGCATGTTTACTTATTTTCAATTCATTTTTTGCTATTTCAAATTGCTCATTGAAGCTGGCCGCCTTTTTTTCTGTCGTTGGCTTAACATTCTGTTGTAAATGAAAGGATTGCAAAGATACATGCTGAAATTGGATACGGTGCATGGAATCACCAGCCTTATTCATCCACAATTTCAAATTGCTCTTTCTTTAACCGGACTTGGTTATTCAAAATATATTCGATAATCTGGTTATTTGTGGAAACCGCTTCGATAACCCCTTGATGATAATCTCCATTCTCATCTTGATACTTTACTGTTTTACCAATAAGCATGCTGGCTTCCACCAGCGGATTTTCGGAAACGGTTTTTCCTCCATCCTTTTGAACAACGGAAGAAATGTTGCCTGCTTCAAGTTCTTTTCCATCTTCAGTTACAAATATAGGCGAGCCGTTTTTAAATTTAATTTCGGTAATTACACTTTGACCTTCATTGATTATCGGCAATCCTTTTTCATCCAGCTCATCAGTTATTTCATGCCACTTTACTTCTTTTCCTACAAAATTTATGTATGCCATCAATTGTGTTTCCTGTTGGGATTCAAGCAAACTTTCCATCACTTTTGTCAAGTTTTGCATTTGTTCCAAAGATGAAAATTGGGCCATTTGGGCAATAAAATCTTTATCGTCCACCGGGTTTGTCGGATCTTGGTGTTGCAACTGAGTGATCAATATTTTCAGAAAGTCATCTTTGCCAAGGACAGAGCTGCCTGTTCTCTTTTCCGCTTTTTTCGCATTTGATAAATAATAATCCCCAGAGATTATAGTATCCGCCAATTGCTACACCTCCTCATTGATTAGAAAATCTTTGAATGAAACCGATTCTTCATCCTGTTCGTCTTTTGAACCTTTTTCATCTTCATCAGACTGTTGTTTGCCGTTAAACATATTGTTAAAGAAGTGGTCTTTCAAATCTGTTTCCTGCAAACTTTGGTAAATTTCAATCCGTTCCAATTGAATATTTTGCTGTACAAAAGCCTGTTTCAATTGATGGATCTGACTGTCCAGCAATTCTTTCCCGATGGATGTTGAAGTGAGCAGTCTGGCTGACATGACACCGTCTCTTTGGATCAATTCAATACGGATGGAACCCAAATTTTCAGGATAAAGTTTTAATAATAGTTTCGTTGTCCCTTGTACAGTGGAAAGTTGACTGCGTTGAATCAACGCCTCAATCTGTTTTACCAGCGATTCGGCTTGGGAAGCTTGATTCGTATTCGGCAAAGTGATTGTGATTGTACGTGTTTCCGCAGTATGATTTGAAGCCCCATTTGGGAAAGGGGAAGAAGTTTCCACTTTGGTTTCCACCTGTTTCACCACTTGTTGAAAACCTTCCAAAGACGTTTTTCCCGAAGTCGATGTCACTTCTTTTGATATCGTATTTTCGACTGCTTGCAAAAGGGATTTTAGATTGCTGATTCTCTCCGGCTGTTCAAGTATTAAATCCGACTTTTCCCCAATTACTTGCAATAATTTTAATAGTTTAATAAATTGAACTGCACCGTTTGGAGTTCCTTTTCCGTCCCCATTTACATTGGCGATTATATTCTCAGCCATATTCGGGTCTTCGTTGACATATTGAATAAAATCCCAAACATTTTGGACGGAAACCTCAGAACCTGTTAGTGTTTGCAGCATTTCATTCAACTGTTGGAGATTAAGATTCAGTAATGATAAAATGTCATCGAAGTTTGACAATAATTCATCGATGGAAAGCATTTTATCTTCTTCATCCCGGGAGATCATCAATAATCCTTCGTCATGTGGGATTCCAAGCAATTCAAAAACTTCCTCGATGGAATCGGCATTTAATAATGATTGGACCTCTTGACCGATCGTTTCGGAATTTTCCATTTTTGCTGTTTGATTATTGGCGATTTTGCTGAAAACTTCTCCAAACTTGCTGAAGTTTCCCTTATTTCCGGAAGCGGCCATTTGATGATTGATGGAATTGCCCGGAACTGCTTGAACTGCAACAAAGGGGATTCCTACACCCAACATACCCTTTTCACCTCCTTTCAAATTTTATTTAAGTACCGCTTGATTTTCTCTTCGATAACATTTCTGTATATCTTGCAGCTTCTTTCGGATCCATTTTTGCCAGAACAGCGGATAACGTTTCCGGCTTCATATTTGCCAAAATTTCCAAAGCCTGTTCATCATTCATTTCCACAATGATTGGCGCGACATCTTTGGCAGACATTTTTTCATATGTATTTACGATTTCTTTCAAATCTTTTTTTGCTTCTTCTTGCCCTGCTTCCAATTCTTCAATTCTTCTTTTTAATTGTTCCTGTATGACTTTCTGATTTTCATTCTCAGCCAAAGCTTCATCCAGCTCTCTCTGGAGTTTCTCGATTTGGGCTTCTTTTTCTTGGACTTCCGCATTCAATTCCACTATTTTCTTCTCGACCTCTTTTGTGTCGGCTGATTTTTCCTCATCTTTCGGCAACACTTCAGAAGCCTTTTCAAAAATATTTGTATCCGTAAATTGTGCAATGACCAGCAATATGGCTATCACAAATAAAAGTGGAATAATCACCCAAGCGAATAATTTTTGAAAAAACCCCGGTGATTTTTCTTCTACTAAATCATCTTTTGTTTTTTCAACTTTCATTTTTTTACTTTCTTTCGCCATAAAATCACCTAAATTGTTTTCTTGTTGTACATAAGGGAGGAAATCTCATCCAAATATTGGGCCTCTTTGCGGTTTTGTTCCTCTTGAAACGCGCTGAAGTCCTTCTCGCGCATTTTTTCATACTTACGTACTTCCAAGTTTTTTTCTACTAATTTTTGTTCATACCATTGCATTTTTGCCCGGGCTTGATTGACCTTTTTCTGCATGTCTTCGATGGCATGTTCCAGACTATCGATAAATTTTCCATAGTGATGGATTTCATCAATCGTTAAACCTTCTTGTAAACGTTCATTTTGGTAGTTGATCAATTCTTCTTTTTTCTTTAATAATTCATATAATTGGGTGGCCACTTTTTCAAAATCCCGAACCGCTTCATTATATACAGCTTCCGTCTGTTTTTTTTCCTGTTCCCGTACCGTTAACACTTTTTCGAACCGATATGTAAATTGAACCATTATTTTCCACCCCCGTTCGCCAATGCAATGAGTTCATTCACACTTTCATCCAGTGTCACCTTTTCTTTGAATCCTTGCTTTAAAAATTGGGTGATGAGTGGTTCATAGTGGATGGCTTCGTCAATTTCCCTCGACGTGCCTCTTTTATAAGCTCCTATGTTGATTAAGTCTTCCGATTTTGCGTATGTATAGTATAATTCCCTGATTTTTTCGGCCGCCTTTACGTGCTCTTCTGAAGAGATATGATTCATCAGACGGCTGACGCTTTTCAGTATGTTAATGGCCGGGTATTGACCTTTGTTTGCTAGGGCGCGGTCCAAAACAATGTGTCCATCCAATATGCCCCGCACCGCATCGGCAATTGGTTCGTTCATATCATCTCCATCAACAAGCACCGTGTAAAATGCCGTAATACTGCCTTTCATGCTTGTTCCTGTTCTTTCAAGAAGCTTCGGTAAAATGGAGAATACGGAAGGGGTATACCCTTTCTGCGCAGGCGGTTCCCCCGTCGCCAACCCAATTTCCCGTTGCGCCATCGCAACCCGGGTAACCGAGTCCATCATCAGCATGACATTCAGGCCCCGATCCCGGAAATATTCAGCAATGGCCGTTGCGGTAAATGCTCCTTTAATGCGCATCAATGCGGGCTGATCACCGGTTGCTGCAACTACAATCGAACGTTTTAAACCTTCTTCCCCGAGGTCCCGTTCGATAAATTCCCGGACTTCCCTTCCACGTTCGCCAATAAGTGCGATCACATTTAAATCCGCTCTTGTGTTTCGTGCGATCATTCCAAGAAGGGTACTTTTTCCGACTCCAGATCCTGCAAAAATCCCTACCCTTTGCCCGTTTCCTACCGTCAACATGGCATCAATCGCTTTTACTCCCACCTCAAGCTGTTGGCTAATGGGCGGGCGGTTCAACGGATTGGGAGGTTCATTTTCCGTAGGCACAGAGACGAGTCCTCTGGGCAATTGACTTCCATCAAAGGGATTGCCCAGCGAGTCAAGCACTTTTCCAATTAATTCGGGACCCACTTTCACTTCCAAAGGACTTCCTGTTCCTTCCACTAAACAGCCAATGGAGATTTCCCTTACAGAAGTGAATGGCATCAGCATGACATACTCATCTTTGAAACCGACCACTTCCGCCAAAATCACTTCATGCCCGTTTTTCGTACGCACATGTATTTTGCAAACGTCGTTGATGGAACACTCCGGACCTTGCGACTCGATCAACAATCCAACGACTCTCGTCACTTTCCCATATTTTTTAAAAGTATCAATGGCAGGTATACGGTCGATTAAGTCAGCAGCTTTCATATAATCAGTCCCTACCTTCCAAGATTTCGCTCAGCTTCAATCGCAATTCTTTTAATTGTTCATCAATCGATAAAACGATGCGCCCATGGTTTGTTTCAATATAACCATCCGTATCATCCATTTCTTCATTGACAAAGATTAAAAACGGAATATCCGGTGGGAACATCACCGCCAACTCATCCCGATTATCCGTGATTAATTGGTAGTATTTAGGCGAAATATAGAGTTTGATCTCTTTACTTTCACGGGCTTCTTTCAATCCGCGACGGACAATTGAAAGAAATAGATCTTCATCCTGTTCAAGGGATGCGCCGATAATTTTTTCCGCT
Organism: Ureibacillus sp. FSL W7-1570; assembly: GCF_038593265.1. Lineage (GTDB taxonomy): Bacteria > Bacillota > Bacilli > Bacillales_A > Planococcaceae > Ureibacillus > Ureibacillus suwonensis. The sequence continues at coordinate 174,212 of NZ_CP151979.1, read as the reverse complement.
GATTTCAGTGCTAAATCTAAAATAACATGTTCCTGCTCTTTGAGATATTTTTCTGCATTGATGCGTGCATTAGCAACGGTTTCATTTGCAAGTTTCAGGGAATCTTCCATATCTGCCATCGCTTTTTTCATACCTTCTTCATAACCCTGTTGGAATCCCTCATCATATGCTTCCTTTTGGAGAAGAAGCTTTTCTTCCTGCCATTGCTGTTTTAATTTTTCGATTTCCTCCAGTTTTGTCTGGCGATATTGTTCAAATTCTTCCCTTTTTGCATTTAACTCCTGATTCACTTCCGCAAGAATCCGCTCACGCTCTTGATACACTTCCTCCAGTGAGATGGATTGTTCCTTTTCACCTGCATCCGGCTCGGTGTCAAACTGTCTTGAAAACAAATCACGAATTTCAATTTGAACCGCTCCGTTTATCTTTTTTATCGCTTCGCTCGAACGGATGATCTTAGACAATGACGTCATCTCCTCCACCGCGGGCAATAATGATTTCTCCCGCTTCTTCTAAACGGCGGATAATGGAAACAATTCTCGTTTGTGCTTCCTCTACGTCCCGCAGGCGGACAGGCCCCATAATCTCCAACTCTTCTTTGAATGTTTCCGCCATGCGTTGAGACATATTGCGGAATAGAATTTCTTTCACTTCATCACTGCTTACCTTCATCGCAAGCAGCAAGTCCTCGTTATCGCATTCGCGAATAACCCGTTGAATGGAACGATTGTCAAGCGTCACAATATCTTCAAATACAAACATGCGTTTTTTGATTTCTTCGGCCAATTCCGGATCCTGGATTTCCAAAGCGTCCAGTATCGTTTTTTCCGTTTGCCGGTCCACACCGTTCAACACTTCAACCACTGCATCGATACCGCCGGTTTCCGAATAATCTTGAGTGAAAGTGGATGACAATTTCCTTTCCAATACTGATTCAATTTCACTGATGACTTCCGGCGATGTTGATTCCATTGTGGCAATCCGTCTTGCAATATCCGCTTGCAGCTCTTGCGGCAAAGATGAAAGAATGACTCCTGCTTGTTGCGGCTCCAAATAGGATAAAATGAGAGCAATGGTTTGCGGATGCTCATTTTGTATAAAGTTTAAGATTTGAGATGGATCGGCTTTTCGTGCAAAGTCGAAAGGCCTTACTTGTAATGATGATGTCAACCGGTTGATGATGTTTTGCGCCTGTTCTTGGCCTAACGCCTTTTCCAAGATGGTTTTTGCATAGCCGATACCGCCTTGGGATATGTAGTCCTGAGCAAGAGCGATATTATGAAACTCTTCAATGATTTGTTCTTTCACTTCAGGTTCAACTTTTTTCACCGCCGAGATTTCCAACGTCAGCCGTTCAATTTCTTCTTCCGACAAATGTTTGTAAACATTTGCGGAAACTTCCGGCCCCAATGAAATTAACAGCAGTGCAGCTTTTTGTTTCCCAGTTAACCTTCTCTCTTTCTTAGACAATAGTCGAACCCCCTATCCGTTAATCTTCAGCAATCCAGGTCCGCAACAATTTTGCAAAGTCTTCCGGTTTTTCTTTTGCCATTTTTTCCAGTTGCTTCCGTCGAACTGTAAATTCTGTTTCTTTTTCTTGCGTGATATCATCCACAAGAATATCTTCCTGCTGCTCAAATAGTTCCTCTTCTTCATCTTCAATGCTTCTTCTCGAACGAATTATGTATACAACCAGGAGAATAATCGCTGCAACCATAATTCCGCCAACAACCCAAATCCACCAAGGAATCACTGGCTTCTCGTCGATGTTTGTTTCATCATTGCCATAGAACTGCTGAATTGAAACTGCAATTTTGTTTTCAATATCTTCATCAGTCAATTCACCAGCAGCTTCTTTATCGATTGAAGTGCGGACAATCGTTGCCAAAATTTGTTCTATATCATCAACTACAGTATCTGAAAGTGAGGTTGGATCTTCTGGAACAGGTGGTTCAACCATGACTTGGATACCGATATCCCGAATTTTATATGGACTTTCTTGGATAACTCGGTTAATGCGATTGACTTCATTATTGATCGTTTCTTCAATGCGTTCGTAGTCGCCATTACCATTTGTCACTTCTTGATAACCTGTCGCATTATCGGTTGGATCTTCCATTTCCGGTGTTCCGGTTGCTCCATCCATACCGGAATAGGTTTCTGTAATACGTTGAGCACTGATTTCGATACCAGCCAAATTCTCTTCGTCCACCGGCTCAACCAATTTTTCTTCACGATTTTCTTTCTTGAAATCGATATCGGTTGTGACAGATACAACCACTTTATCTTGCCCCATCATGGTTCCGAGCATTTTATGTACTTGACGTTCCAAATCCCGTTCAATCGTCTTCTTCACGTTCATTTGACCTTCAACGGAATCGATGGAACCTCCTGATGATTCGGATGCTAAATCGTAATATTCGGAATACTGGTTGGAAATAGTGATATTGTCGGTGCTTAAATTTGGAACACTTTTTGCTACGAGATTATATAATGTTTTTATTTGTTCGTCGGTAAACTTATGACCCGGTTCAGTATGTATAACTACGGCTGCAGAAGCGCTTTGATCCCCGGAATCGGAAGTGATGAATACCCCTTTTTCCGGCATGGAAATCATTACATTTGCATCTTTGATGCCGTCAATTTTTTTTATGAGGTTTTCAAGCTCGGTTTCAAGGGCGGCCTGTTTGATGACATTAAATTCGTTATCCGTCATGCCAAAACCGGCATTTTCGGTGAAGAATGTCGTACTGATATCACCAGATTCAGGGTAGCCTTGTGATGCCAAAGATACTTTTATGTCATCCACTTGATCTTCTGGCACCAATATGTTTGTTCCTCCGGGGGCAATTTCATATGTAACACCTTGTGAACTTAAAATTTCCGCAATTTCTCCCGTTTCTTGTGCTGACAGCTCGGTAAATAGCGGAACCATGTTTGTTCGAGTCGAGAAGTATGTAATAATTGCTGCTATTGCAATAACCCCGATTAATGTTCCAATCAATGCACCTTTTTGCCGTTTTGTCCGACTTTTCCAAAAGTTAACGGTGTCGGTTTTTATTTTATTAAGTCGATCATTCATTATAAATCCTCCGGTACTAGTGAATACACTAACAATTTATATTCCATCGGTAACCGTAGATTAGACAGTCATTCGCATAATTTCCTGGTATGCTTCAATCACTTTATTGCGAATTTCAACTGTGGCATTCAACGTGATATTGGCCTTTTGAGCCGCTATCATCACTTCATGCAATTCAACATTTTCGCCTTGAATTAACTTATTTGTTAGTGTATCTGATTGAACTTGATAATCGTTTACTTTGTCGATTGCTTCTTTTAATGTATTGGCGAAGCTTTTCTGTGCTTCCATTGGCGTTTGATTATTGGAAATTTCTTTTCTGTTTGATAAAGATTGGACTGCTGTTGTAAATGTTGCAGCGTTTATGGCCACGTCAATTCATCCCCTTTTCATCTTATTTTCCTATTTCCAGTGCTTTCGTTAACATTGATTTGTTGGCATTCAAAACTGTTACATTCGCTTCATATGAACGGGAAGCGGAGATCAAATCCACCATCTCTTTCAACAAATCCACGTTAGGCATTTCCACATATCCGTCTTCATTGGCATCTGGATGGCTTGGATCATAGACAAGTTTGAACGGTGTTTCATTATCTTCACCAATTTTTGTGACCTTTACTCCATTGCCAACATCGCTGGTTTTTCCCATCGCTTTATTCAAAAAGGATGAAAATCTGCCTTCGTTTGCTGAGAGAGTAACAGTTTTGCGACGGTATGGCTCCCACTCTCCATTCACTTGTTTGGCTCGAGTTGTATCAATATTAGCAATATTCGAAGAAATGACGTCCATACGCAAACGTTGAGCCGTTAAAGCGGAAGTTGTCGTATTCATGCTAGAAAAAATCGACATCTCTATTTCCCTCCTTTAATGACCGTATTAAGTGTGTTGAATTTACCGTTAATTCGATCGATCAACGCATTGTAATAAATAGTATTCTTCGCTAACTCCGACATTTCTTTATCTATATCCACTCCGTTGCCGTTGTGGCGATATTGGAAGTTTTCATAACTGTAAACTCCGGGAGCAGTTTGTTTGATGACAAAATCAAAGTGTCTATCATCTGTTTTGTAAGCACTAATTTGCTTTTGATTCTCTTCGGACAAAAGTTTTTTGAAGCTTACATCTTTTGCCTTGTAATTGGGAGTATCGACATTGGCAATATTATGTGCAATAGTCTTATTTTTCAAGGATGCGTATTGAAGACCATACTCTAAATTACTTATTGCTCCATCAAACAATTTCATACCGTTCCCCCCTTTTCTAATGTAACAAGGTTACAAAATACTTACTCGATACTAGTATCAATTGTAAAGAAGATAATTCCCAGTGTCCATCGTCTTTTGGTACTTTTTCATAGTCATTACGAATCAATTTTTTTTAAAGGGAATTGTAAAAAATACACCTTTCAACACCTAAACTGTTAATTCGACAACATCCGTCCCTATTTTCTTTTCCAAAATACTTTTTTCTCCAAAAATAATAATCAAAAAGTTCTATTTTTAGGACAAATCAACTTCCTACAAGTATTTTTGATATAAGAAAAAAGGTTCCATCAATCATCCGTGATGAAACCTTTTTAAACTGATGAACCTATAAGTTTCAACAAATATTTTATTTCATTTTGATTTCAGCCAAGGCTGTTAAGAATTTATCGTTTAATACTTTAATATATGTTCCTTTCATACCAAGGGATCTTGATTCGATCACACCGGCAGATTCCAATTTGCGCAATGCATTGACAATCACTGAACGTGTAATTCCTACACGGTCGGCAATTTTTGAAGCAACGAGCAACCCTTCATTTCCATCAAGCTCTTCAAAAATATGTTCGATTGCTTCCAATTCACTATAAGAAAGGGAGTTGATCGCCATTTGAACAACCGCTTTGCTGCGCGCTTCTTCTTCAATTTCTTCCGCTTTTTCACGTAAAATTTCCATTCCGACAACAGTCGCACCATATTCTGCTAAAATCAAATCGTCATCTCCGAACCGTTCTTCCAAACGTCCCAAAATTAAAGTACCCAGACGTTCACCGCCGCCGATGATCGGTACGATTGTTGTTAATCCATTTTTGAAAATATCGCGGTTTTCCACAGGGAAAATTGTGTACTCGCTGTTGATATCAATATTTGGAGAAGTTTCAGTGATTTCTTGAAGACTTTTTGTATAATCTTCCGGGAATTGACGTTCTTCCAACATCTTTTTCAATCGTTCATTTTCAATTTTTTGATGAATCGATATGCCCAACAATTTTCCTTTGCGACTTACAATAAAAACATTGCTATCAATGATATCGCCTAATGTATCCGCCATCTCTTTGAAGTTAACAGGTTTTCCTGCTGTTTTTTGCAATAATGCATTGATTTTTCTAGTTTTTGTTAATAAATCCATAATAATATCCTCCTAGAGTTAGATAATTCAATTGGTATTCTAGAAATTGGTTCAGTAAATATCATGTTATAGAATAAATTGAGACAAATCTTTGTTTTTAGAAATTTCTCCAAGTTTTTGATCGACATACGAACGGGTGATTTGTACATGAGTCGGTGCGATTTCCGGAGCTTCATAAGATAAATCTTCAAGTAAGCGCTCCATGATTGTATGCAATCTTCTTGCACCAATATTATCTGTTTGTTGATTCACTTCCGTGGCAATCTCTGCTATGCGCTCCATTGCATCATCGGTAAAGTCGATGGAAACACCTTCCGTTTCAAGCAAAGCTTTATATTGCAATATGAGAGATTGATCCGGCTCTTTTAAAATTCGGACAAAATCCTCTTTCGTCAACTTATCCAATTCCACACGAATCGGGAAACGTCCTTGCAATTCTGGGATTAAATCGCTAGGTTTTGACATATGAAAAGCTCCCGCAGCGATAAAGAGCATATAGTCCGTTTTTACAGGTCCATATTTCGTTGGCACCGTAGAACCTTCAACAATCGGTAAAATATCCCTTTGAACGCCTTCCCGGGAAACATCCGCGGAAGAATGTTGGCCTCTGCTTGCGATTTTATCGATTTCATCAATGAAAATGATCCCCGATTGTTCCGCACGTTTAATCGCTTCTTGGGCCAATTCTTCTGAATCGATCAACTTGTTCGCTTCTTCTACCGTCAATACGCGTCGGGCATCTTTCACTTTCATGCGGCGTTTTTTCGTCTTCTTTGGAACAAGGCTCGATAGCATATCTTGCATTCCACTCGAACCAAGTTCCGGCATTCCCGGAATCATCATGTCAAGAAAAGCGGTGTTTTGTTCGGTCACTTCCACCGTCACCCATTCATCTTCCAGTTTGCCGGCCAGTAAATCCTCTTTTACTTTCGAACGTTTCATCCGGATTTCTGATTCATCCTGGGAATCTGAAGCACTTTCTGTTTTTTGGCCTCCAAAAAATATTTCGAAAGGGTTTTGCGCCATTTTCGATTTCGCTTTCGAAGGAACGAGCAATTTCACCAATGCTTCATTTGCCTGTTGTTCCGCTTGATCCTTCACTTTTTCCATCATTTCTTCTTTCACGAGTCTTCTGGAAGCTTCCACGAGATCCCGAACCATCGATTCCACATCTCTTCCAACATAGCCTACTTCCGTAAACTTTGTCGCTTCCACTTTGACAAAAGGAGCGTTGGTCAACTTCGCGATTCTTCGGGCGATTTCCGTTTTTCCCACACCTGTAGGACCAATCATCAAAATGTTTTTTGGAATGACTTCGCTTTTTAATTCATCGCTAAGGAGAGATCTTCTGTATCTGTTTCTTAATGCAATCGCTACTGCTTTTTTCGCAGCATCTTGGCCCACAATATATCGGTTTAATTGTTCAACTATTTGTCTTGGCGTAAGTGTTGTCATCAGTCCAGCGCCTCCACAATGATATGATGATTTGTATATACGCAAATATCGGCTGCAATTGTTAAGGCAGCTTTTGCAATTTCTTCGGCTGTCATCTGTTCTCCCGCATGTTGCTTTAATGCTCTTCCTGCAGCAAGAGCATAATTTCCTCCAGAACCGATCGCGAGAATTCCATCGTCCGGTTCAATCACTTCGCCGGTTCCGGAAATGAGCAACAGCGTATTTTTGTCCATGACAAGCAACAAGGCTTCCAATTGACGGAGTATTTTATCCCCGCGCCATTGTTTTGCCACTTCCACCGCTGCCCGTTGCAGATTTCCGCTATATTCGTTCAATTTTGACTCAAACATTTCAAACAACGTAAATGCATCGGCAACGGAACCGGCAAACCCGGCCAACACTTGCCCGTTAAACAATCTTCTCACTTTTTTCGCTGTATGTTTCATTACAACAGAATTTCCCAATGTTACTTGCCCATCTCCAGCCATTGCACATCTGCCTTTATGGTGAATGGCAAAAATCGTAGTAGCATGCATTTCCAATTTTTATCCCTCCTTACCATTATGCTCTCGGATGTGCCTTCATATAAGTACTTCGCAAGTGTTCCTTCGTCACATGGGTATAAATTTGGGTGGTGGACAAATTCTCATGTCCAAGCAATTCTTGCACTGTCCGTAAATCAGCTCCATTATTCAATAAATGCGTCGCAAACGTATGGCGCAACATATGCGGATAGATTTTTGCGTGCATGCTCGCATGACGGATCATTTCATTTAATATATAACGGACGCCCCGGTCAGTCAGTTCGTCGCCGCGCATATTGACGAACAATCGATTATGTTTTTTATTTTTCATCAAAAGGGGTCTTGCTTCATTGATATATCTTAACAATGCTTCATGGGCATATTGCCCGAATGGGACAATCCTTTCCTTTCGGCCCTTTCCCATCACACGGAGTATGGAATAATGGAAATCGACATCATCCAATTCAATGGAAATACATTCACTCACACGGATTCCTGTTGCATAGAGCAATTCCAATAAAGCCATGTTGCGAATGGATTTCAAATCATCGCCCTTATTTGCATCAAAAAGCTGTTCAAGTTCATCTTCATAAAAAAAATGGGGCAATATTTTTTCTTTTTTTGGATGATATAAAGATAGAAAAGCTGAAACATCGATTCCGTAATCCCGATTAAGAAAACGGAAGAAGGTTCGGATGGAAGAAATTTTTCTGGAAATTGTTGCACGGGAATGTTTCTCTTCGTAAAGCTTCGTCACAAACAGCCGAGCATGAAAATACTCCACTTCGTCAAATTTGTCAATTCCCTCCGAGTGCAAAAAGTTGATGAACTGGGTAATGTCCCGTTCATATTCCTTTACAGTGTGGACAGAAAAATTTTTTTCCACTTGAATTACTCGGAGAAATTCGTCGAGAGCTTGCATTGGTTGAATATTCAACCAGATCACCTCTATTCGAAGTACCGTAGAAAGCGGCACATTTCTCGTCATTCCAACGCTGATTGCACATACAGTGAAAACATCCATTCACGACTGTATACCGAACTACGAATTATATCAAGTAAAAAATGAGTAAATATTGTTAAAAATCAGTTTATCTTCACAATTTGTTAATAATTCATCATTTTTTTCATTCGGACATAATAATAGCCTCTAAAAATTATAGCAACATTTAGAGGCCAAAATCAATTATATCGTTTGAGAATTCACAAAATTTCGAATTGTGCCAATTGCGCGTTCGGCGTGCTTCAGAGCTCTTTCTTGCTTCGATTTGATCCGTTCGCCAAGTTCTAGGAAAATGCCGAAGTTGACATTCATTGGCTGGAAGTTGGATGGATCGGCTTCCGTAATATAGCGGGCCATACTTCCCAAAGCCGTTTCCTTAGGCAATTCTACCGGTTCTTTGCCCAATGCCAGACGGGCCGCATTGATTCCGGCAACAAGTCCGCTTCCGGCAGATTCCACATATCCTTCCACCCCTGTCATTTGCCCCGCAAAAAATAAATTCGGGCGGGTTTTTAATTGGTACGTTTTTTTCAATACTTTTGGCGAATTGATGAAAGTGTTGCGATGCATGACCCCGTAACGGACAATTTCCACATTTTCCAAACCAGGGATTAGTCGGAATACCTCTTTTTGAGCCCCCCATTTTAAATGGGTTTGAAAACCTACAATATTATATAATGTTCCTGCCGCATTGTCTTGTCGGAGTTGGACAACCGCATATGGACGTTCACCTGTTCTTGGGTCTTCCAATCCCACCGGTTTCAACGGGCCAAATAATAATGTTTTTGGACCACGTTTTGCCATTACTTCGATCGGCATGCACCCTTCAAAATAAATTTCTTTTTCAAACTCTTTCAATTCAACGACTTCCGCGTTCACCAACGCATCATAAAACCGTTCAAATTCTTCTTTTGTCATCGGACAGTTTAAATAAGCGGCTTCTCCCTTATCATACCGGGACTTTAAATACACTTTATCCATATTGATGCTGTCCTTCTCCACGATTGGCGCAGCGGCATCGTAAAAGTACAGATATTCTTGCCCTGTCAATTCCTTGATTTTTTTCGCCAATGCTTCGGATGTCAATGGACCTGTCGCAATAACGGTAATACCTTCAGGAATTTCCGTCACCTCTTCATTGACGATTTCCACGAGCGGATGGTTCTTTAATTGCTCAGTTACAAATCCTGAAAACTCATGCCGGTCCACAGCCAGTGCACCCCCGGCTGGAAGGCTTGCGGAATCCGCAGCCTTGATGATCAAAGAATTCAAGATTCTCATTTCTTCTTTCAAAACACCAACCGCATTTGTCAATGTGTTCGCACGCAAGGAGTTGGAACAAACCAATTCCGCAAATTTATCGGTATGGTGGGCTGGTGTTTGTTTCACCGGCCTCATTTCAAATAATCTGACTTTGACGCCGCGGCTGGCGATCTGCCAAGCCGCTTCGCTTCCTGCGAGTCCTGCTCCGATTACGTTTACTACCTGTTCTGTCATCGTATTATCATCATCCTAACTTCATTGTGTTGTTTCTTCATAGTCGCAATTGATGCATTGTACTTGTACGCCTTTTTTCACTTTCTTCTCTACCAATAATGAATTACATTTCGGACAAGGTCTGCTGATCGGCTTATCCCAAGACATGAAATCACATTCCGGATACTTTTCGCAACCGTAAAAAACGCGCTTGGTTTTGCTTTTTCTTTCCACAATTTCCCCGGTTTTACATTTTGGACATTTCACGCCGATCGGTTTGGTGATCGTTTTGGTATTCCGGCATTCCGGAAAATTGGAGCAAGCCATGAATTTTCCGTATTTGCCCAACTTGTATACCATTGGCGCGCCGCATTTTTCACAATTCTCACCGGCAGGTTCATCTTTGATTTCAATTTTTTCTATCGCTTCATCGGCATGTTTCACATGTTTTTCAAATTCTTTATAAAAATGATCGATGATTTGGATCCAATCGGTTTTTCCTTCCTCGATTTTATCCAGATCCGCTTCCATTTTTGCAGTGAATTCAATGTCGATGATCTCAGGGAAAAACTCGACCATCAATGAATGGACGATTTCCCCCAGCTCCGTCGGGATAAAACGCTTATTATCCAGTTGCACATAGCCGCGCCTTTGAATGACGTCCAACGTAGGAGCATAAGTGGAAGGTCTTCCGATGCCAAGTTCCTCCAGCTCTTTTACAAGTCTTGCTTCCGTATAGCGTGGAGGCGGCTGAGTAAAATGCTGTTTTGGATTGATTTCAACAGATTTAATTTTGTCTCCCACTTTTAAATCCGGAAGCATTTTTGTTGTTTCTTCCGTCTGGTCGTCCGTTCCTTCAATATATACTTTCATGAATCCGGAAAATTTCACTTGCGAGCCGTTTGCCCGGAAAATGCAGCCGGAATTTTTCAATTCCACCGTCACGGTATCCAATACAGCAGGAGCCATTTGGCTGGCCACAAACCGATCCCAAATCAGACGATAAAGTCTTAATTGATCCCGGGTCAACACATCTTTCAATTGCTCAGGGGTTCTCATGACGCTCGTTGGACGAATCGCTTCATGGGCGTCTTGGGCAGCCGGTTGTTTTTTGACCTTTTGAATTTCACCAGCCACATACTCTTTACCATATTTATCGTAAATATATTGCATTGCTTCAGCTTTGGCAGCATCAGAAATCCTTGTTGAATCCGTACGCATGTACGTGATCAGACCGACTGTTCCTTCCTGTTTTCCGATGTCGATTCCTTCATAGAGCTGCTGGGCAATCATCATTGTTTTCTTGGCTCTAAAGTTTAATTTTCTCGCAGCTTCTTGTTGAAGGGAGGAAGTTGTAAAGGCTGGAGCCGGATTCCGTTTTCTCTCCTTTTTCGTTACATTCACAACTTCAAACTCGGCACCTTTTATTTTCTTTAATATTTCTTCTACCTGTTCCTCGTTTGTCAGCTTCAGCTTTTCTTTTTCATCTCCGTAATAAAAAGCTTCAAATTGCTTTTTATCCTTTTCAAATAATCCTTCAATCGTCCAGTATTCTTCAGGTACGAAATTTTTTATTTCATTTTCCCGGTCGATGATAAGACGCAATGCGACAGACTGCACCCGCCCCGCTGACAATCCTTTTTTCACTTTTCTCCATAAAATGGGGCTTATATTATAACCGACAAGCCGGTCCAATATCCGGCGGGCTTGTTGCGCATCCACAAGGTGTTTATTGATTGGACGAGGATGTTTAAAAGACTCCAATACCGCATCTTTTGTAATCTCGTTAAATACAACACGGCATTCACTTTCCGTATCGATATTCAAAGCTTTAGCCAAATGATAGGCGATCGCTTCCCCCTCACGGTCAGGGTCGGCTGCCAGAAACACTTTTTTCGCCTTTTTCGCGGCGGTTTTCAATTCTTGTAAGATCGGTCCCTTTCCGCGAATGGTTATATATTTGGGCTGATAATTATTTTCCGTATCAATACCCATTTGGCTTTTCGGAAGATCGATTACATGTCCAATGGATGCTTTCACTTTATATTTTTTTCCTAAATATCGTTCGATTGTCTTCGCTTTTGCTGGTGATTCCACTATCACTAAATAATCTGCCATCTAACTTCCTCCTCACTAGAGGCACCTTGATAAATGATTAAAGAAATTCCTGTTGCAAAATGTATAACAGATTGAATAATATTGCAACTTTTTTTCAATATTTTACCTAAAAAAACAAATTTAATTCATCCAAAATTTGTTGCCCGCTCCATACCGGAATGGCCCCTTCCCTCAACAATTGATTCGTCCCTTCCGAAAGTTTCGAATCAATGGGGCCTGGAACGACAAAGACATCTTTCCCATGTTCCAACGCATGATCCGTTGTAATTAATGTTCCGCTTTTTCTTGCGGCTTCTGTCACTACAATGGCTTCGCTAATACCACTTATAATACGATTTCTTAAAGGAAAATGCCACTTTTTGGGGCCCACATAGGGAGGAAATTCGGTGAGCAATAAATGGTTTTTGGCCATTTCCAACGCCAATTTTTCATTTTGTTTCGGATATATGTGAAATAAACCGTTTCCCAAAATGCCGATTGTTTTTCCGCCATATCGAATGGCCGCTTCATGGGCCATTGCATCAGCTCCCTTTGCCAATCCACTGACTATAATGAAACCCTTTTCAACCAATGGCGGAACAATCGCCTCCAGCGCCTTTTGTGTATAGTTTGTCGCCATTCTTGAACCGATGATGGCAATTTTCCGTTTTTTTAATAAAGTAATGTCCCCTTTCCCATACAGAACGGCAGGGGGATCGACCAACGCAAACAAAGATTGGGGATAATTCGGGTCTGGATATGGAATAACATGTATTCCTTCATGATTATATGCAGCGGGCAAATTATTTTTTAATAATCTCTTATAATTCGATATGATTTTATTGGCATTTTCTGTTGAAATATGGAGAATGGTTTCCAAAGTTGCAGGCGATACATCATGCAGGGTGTCAAGGGAGGAAATTTCATTTAATAATCTGTTTAACTTGTTTAACGTGAGCGGGTAAACATAGTGGAGTGCCAGCAGCTCGTTTAATGAAAATGAGCCCATGATACCACTCCTTTATTATATTATGTCAAGCGTGACCGCACTCTTTTTTCATGGAATGGAAATGAAAAAGTGTAACGCAATCCCGCGCTACACTTTTTAGTTTAATGGGTTTTACATTTTTCGTATAGCCCATTTTCTTTTAAAACTTTAATCAATGTTTCACCGATAACGGAAGGCGTCGGTGCAACTTCAATTCCCGCATCATTCATCGCCTTGATTTTTTCTTTCGCAGTGCCTTTGCCTCCGGATATGATTGCGCCGGCATGTCCCATCCGTTTCCCTGGAGGTGCTGTTTGTCCGGCGATAAATCCGACAACCGGTTTCTTCATATTTTCTTTGATCCAAGCGGCTGCTTCTTCTTCCGCCGTACCACCGATTTCACCAATCATCACAACGGCATATGTTTCAGGATCTTCGTTAAACTCTTTTAACACATCCAGGAAGTTTGTCCCATTTACCGGGTCACCACCGATTCCGACAGCTGTTGTCTGCCCGATTCCCGCTTCCGTCAATTGAAGTACCGCTTCATATGTCAATGTACCGGAGCGGGACACAAGTCCTACATGCCCTTTTTTCAAAATATATCCAGGCATAATGCCGATTTTACATTCTTCGGCAGTTACAAGTCCCGGACAGTTTGGCCCAAGAAGGCGGGTTTTCTTCCCTTCCATGTAACGCTTGACTTTGACCATGTCCAAAACCGGAATATGTTCCGTGATACAACATGTAAATTCCAATTCCGCTTCCACCGCTTCCATGATTGCATCAGCGGCAAATGGAGCAGGTACAAAAATAACAGAAGCATTGGCACCTGTCGCAGCTTTTGCTTCAGCCACCGTATTGAAGACAGGAACCCCTTCGATCACCTGACCGCCTTTTCCAGGTGTTACACCAGCAACGATTTTCGTACCATACTCGAGCATTTGTTTCGTATGGAATAAAGCAGTGTCACCAGTAATTCCTTGAACAATGACTTTTGTATCTTTATTTACGTAAATCGCCATTTTCTCCCCAGCCTTTCTACCTTACAAGTTCTATAATTTTTTGTGCGCCTTCAGCCAATGAGTTCGTTCCCACAATATTCAAACCGGATTGATTCAATATCTCTTTGCCCAATGCGGCATTTGTACCTTCCAAACGTACCACAAGCGGCACATTCAATCCTACTTCCTTCGCTGCGGCAACAACCCCTTCGGCAATAACATCACATTTCATAATGCCACCGAAAATATTCACGAAAATTCCTTTTACATTCGGATCAGAAAGGATGATTTTGAATGCTTCCGTCACTTTTTCGGTGTTTGCACCGCCACCAACGTCCAAGAAGTTGGCTGGAGAGCCTCCATAATAGCTGATCGTATCCATTGTGGCCATCGCAAGACCTGCACCATTTACGAGGCAGCCGATATTTCCATCAAGAGAAACATAGTTCAAATCATATTTGGATGCCTGGATTTCTTTTGGATCTTCTTCATCAAAATCACGAAGTTCGACTATTTCAGGATGGCGATAAAGTGCATTGGCATCAAAATTGAATTTCGCATCCAGCGCCATAATTTTATCATCTTCCGTCAACACGAGCGGATTGATTTCAAGGATGGAAGCATCCTTTTCGACAAAAGCTGTATATAAACCAATCATAAGTTTGGCAGCTTGGTTTATTAATTTTGTAGGGATTTCCATATTAATTGCCAATCTTCTCGCCTGGAACGGCAATAAACCTGTCAGCGGATCAATCACTTCTCTGAAGATTTTTTCAGGTGTTTTTTCCGCCACCTCTTCAATGTCCATTCCGCCTTCAGCTGAACCCATCACAGTGATTCGGGAAGTGGAACGGTCCAATATGAAACTCAAATAATATTCTTTCTTGATTTCGGAGCCTTCTTCAATATAAAGGCGCTTTACTTCCTTACCTTCAGGGCCTGTTTGTTTTGTGACCAATTTTTTCCCTAACAATTCTTTTGCATAAGCGCGCACCTCATCCAGATTTTTGGCCACTTTTACTCCACCGGCTTTCCCTCTTCCACCGGCATGGATTTGCGCTTTCACAACGACAATATTTGAATCGAGTTCTTTGGCCACTTTCACTGCCTCTTCCGGAGAAAAAGCAACTCTGCCATTTGGAACTGCAACTCCATAGTTTCTAAGTATTTCCTTCCCCTGATACTCATGGATATTCATTTGCCATCCTCCAATTCAACAATATCGGAAAATTTTCTGACTATTATTATTTTAATCAAATGCCAGCGCAATGTCTATGTTCTTATTTTTTGTCGATTTTTGCTAGAATTCGACTTATTTTTTCTACTTTGCGCATATAACACCCTTTTACTTTTACAATATTGCTATAATCTTGTCAACCATTTGAATGAAATTTTCTATCCAACTGATAAATAAAAGCGAATACTTCCGCTACGGCTTCATATAAATCCGGAGGGATGGATTCGTTTAATTCCAGCTGTCCCAATAATTCCACCAGATTTGGATCTTCATAGACAGGAACGTTATGTTCCTCCGCTTTTTGAAGAATATTTTCCGCAATTTTCCCTTTTCCTTTAGCAACAACTTTTGGACTATTTTCTTCAGGATTATATAAAAGAGCGACGGCTTCTTTTCTTTTTTCCTTCATATGCGAATATCCACTCCTTTATGAGAAGCGCCGTTGTCACCTGTTTTCTCCACCTTTTTAGTTACATTTTCCCTCTTGGAGAAAGGTTTGATCATCACACCGGACAAATGATAGTTCTTTTCTTCCAACCCGGCTTTTAACGATTTCTTCAACGGCTCGGCAAGCGGTTCCAATCCTTCATGTTCGTTGTAAACATAAACCGTTACGATACGGTTCTGCACTTGCATGTCAATGACCGTTTCTTTCAACGCTTCCATATTTAGATAAAATAAAATCCGCGCATAATTGGAGTCGATTTTCCCATCTTTCTTCATTCTTCCGTTCCATTGAACCGTCGCATCCACCTGTTTTCCTAAAAATTGCAATGGGATTTGCATAATGATTTGATGCTGATGGCCTGCTTCACCGGATAAAAGTTGCATGCCGTTCAACCGGGCAAGAAGCATTTCTGCCGCATTTTTTAATTCCGCCGGTACGCTTTCATTTCGGATGAAAGATAACACTTGCGGTTTTAAAGATTGTACAATGGATTCGACGTCGCCAGTTTTGTTCAAAGCGGATTCGTAACTCAATCCAAGGTTTTTCAATATCGATTGGATCGCTTGTTGCATTCCTTTACCATTCAATTTTGAAAGCAGCAACTCTTCCGATTCGGCAAACAAGGCATTGGTTGCCGGTTCATTTGAACTTTGAAAAGTTCTTGCCAAATTTTTTAATTCCGCTTCCGGATTCGAAGCAAACTCATGTTTCAAAAGGGACAATAATTGCTCTTTCGGGGAAATTCCATCGCCTTTTGCAAATAGGCCATTCACTGTTTGTTCCGAATAAGCTTCCAACAGCTGTGCATGAAGTTGTTTTCCCAATTGTTCCCCGTTTGTTCCATCGAAAGATTTCAATGTTTGGAGGATGGCATTTTTTTGTTGGGCCGTCAGGTTATGTTCATTTTCAACCCAGCCGGCTATTTGTTGAATCCTTTGGGCAACTGTCTCTTCAGTGCCGGATTGTAATCGCCCTATCATGCTTCCTGCTGTGTCATTTTTGGAAGAAACGGTCAACTGGTTCAACCAATTGCTGAGATTGGCCTCCTTTGGCAAAATATTGGCCTCTATTAATATGTTTAAGGCATTTTGCTTTATGGTTGACTGTGCCGCGCCATCAAGAAGCGTCCGGACGGAGCGGGCAATCACAAGTCCTGCCGTTTCCGTTTCCAAAGGTTTTGCGATGGACCGGATGGCATTCAATAAATTCTCCTTTGCCTGGGGATTTACATTGCTACTACGATCAAGCAATTGGGCAAATTGTTCAAGGTTATTGGTTATGCCGCTTGTTTTTGAACCGAACAATAAAGCTTTAAACGTTTCTTCAGTAAAAGGCAATTTCAATTCCACCAATTTTTGCAGGGCCGATAATGCTTCCTGTTTCGATGCGCCATCCGGCAAACTTTTCAGCCAGCTTTCCGCTTGCATCAACTGTTCCCTTGAAATCGGCAGCTGATTTTTTATGAAATGGGTCAACAATTGCTGCATTTCTTGGCTCTTTGGCAAATTCAATGATTCCATCAACTGTTGTACATTCGCAGATTCCTTCACCATCGGCCCTGAAACCACTTTCAGCTCCGCCTGTGGGTTTATGCCCGTCACTTGAAAAAAATGCGAATCTCCCACCTTCAAAGGCGTTTCCAGCTTGGCTACGAGACGGTGCTCCCCGATTTGGATTTCCGCCGTTTGATTTGGATATAATTGTTTCACGCTGCCATAAAAAACCTGGCCCTGTTTTAACACCAAAGGACCTTTCTGAATGGCCATCTGTTGATTTTGAATCGGTTGAAAGGAAGGAATGGTCATAGCTTCACCTTCTTCTCCAGCATGGATTTTATAGGTTCAAAGGTTTTACGATGATGGATGGTCGGTCCAAATCGTTCAATCGCTTCCAAATGCTGTTTTGTACCGTAACCGGCATTTTGGTCAAATCCATATTGAGGAAATTGTTTATGTAGTTCTTCCATATATAAATCCCGTTCGTGTTTGGCTAAAATGGATGCCGCACCAATCGCAAGGCTTTTGGCATCGCCTTTTATAATTCCTTTTTGCGGGATATCGATCGGAATGGAGACCGCATCGACAATGCAATAATCCGGCCGGATTTTCAAATTCTCAATGCATGTTTTCATCGATTGTTTTGTCGCTTCCAATATATTGATTTCATCAATGACATCCGCACTTTGAAAATGAATCGAATAATCGATGGCATGCTTTTTGATGATTTCAGCAAATTCCGCCCGTTTCTTTTTGGAAAGTTGTTTCGAATCATTTACCCCAACCAGTTCCGGACAATCATAGGGCAAAATGACAGCGCAAGTCACGACCGGTCCGGCAAGAGGGCCTCTCCCTGCTTCATCCACTCCGGCCAAAAAAGCCCCTTCAAAGGGGAGAAAACTTGCATCGAAGGCTTGTTTTTCCTTATATTGTTGGAACAATTTTTCCTGCTTTTCCATTCTCTTTTTAAATTGCGATAACGCCTTTTGAACGCTTGCCCGCCCGTCATTTTCCAGTTCCTGCATCCAAGGTTCATAACTTGTCGCGTTTTTTAATGCTTCTATAATTTCTTTGATTGTATCCATAGTAAACCATTCTTTCTCCTATTTTTCTTTTATATCGGTTTCATTCAATAGCTTATAAGGCTTGATAGAGTTATTCTACCCCTGTTGTACTTGCCCATCAATTCATTTTATTTTATAATGATGGAGAATATGACATGGGGGAAAAGAAATGAAAAAACTTAACATATTAATTATTTTTCTTTTTCTGTTGGTTGCTTGCAATGAAGAATCCGCCCAAAAAGGAGATTCTGTTCACAAAGAGGGAACCGCTCAACCGGAAAATCATCAACATGCAAGCCACACAGAGCACAATCCGCTGTCCGGAGACTTGCAGCAACGGACTGCTATTGGTGAGTTGCCTTCTTTTTTGGATGGAAAGCATGAAAACGTGGCCGCTGTTTACAAAATCGCTTTAGACTATGCCGATGTGCTGAAGTGGATCCCTTGCTATTGCGGCTGTGGGGAAACTGCAGGCCACAGAAGCAATTTGGATTGCTTTATTGCAGAAATCCGGGATGAAGAAGTTCTGTGGGATGACCACGGAACCCGCTGTCTCGTTTGTATGGAGATTGCCGTAGAATCTGCAAAGTTGGCCAAAGAAGGAAAATCCATTCAAGAAATCCGGAAATCTATTGACGAGAAATATCAGGAAGGCTACTCAGCACCGACACCAACAGATATGCCTGTATAATGAAAAAACCATCTTAAAGTCTCTGAAAGAAACTTTAGGATGGTTTTTTCATTATTGTTCGGCCGCTTCTTTTTCCAATTCTTCCTCAACAAAATCAAAGGTTAATTTTCCTAATTCCAAATTTCGGATATCGCGGACAATCAACTCAGATACCCGGTCATAATCGATCTCGCCGCCGGGGCCCAGCACATTGCGCAATTTCCCGATATGGTCAAAAGTTTTTACGATTTCTTCATCGACTGAATTTATGCCGTAACGTTCCTGCATCCGTTCAGGGTAATGGGCGGATAAAAATTTCAACGCATAGACCGCCAAATCTTCCATGTTGATGATCGTATCTTTGATGGCCCCCGTTAACGCCAATTTTAACCCCACTTCGGGATCTTCAAATTTAGGCCATAATATACCAGGTGTGTCCAACAATTCCAATTCTTTTCCCACTTTCACCCATTGCTGGGCTTTCGTCACCCCCGGCGTATTACCCGTTTTGGCGACGTTTCTTTTGGCTAATCGGTTGATTAAAGTGGATTTTCCCACGTTTGGTATTCCCACGATCATTGCACGAATGGCGCGGGGTTTCATCCCCTTTGCTCTCATGCGGGCCCATTTATCCGCCAAAATCTCCTGGGCCGCTTTTGTTGCCTGATGCAATCCTTTTCCTTGAAAAGAGTTGATGGCAACCGCTTTGAAACCTTTATCCGAAAAATATTCCACCCATTTCTTTGTTTCTGTTTCGTCCGCCATATCGGCTTTATTTAACAAAATTAGTCGAGGTTTTTGATTAATGACTTCATCAATCATCGGATTTCTTGAAGACAGGGGTAGACGGGCGTCAATCAGTTCAAAAACGATGTCGACAAGCTTCAATTTCTCTTGGACTTCCCGTTTCGCCTTCGCCATATGCCCCGGAAACCATTGAATCGTCATTTTGTGATTCCTCCTTTCGTCAAAAAAAGAAAAGGAGTCGAATATCTACTCCTCTTGATTATTTCACAATTTTCATTTCACTTAATGGCCAGAAAACTACGCTTGTTTTACCGATGATTTTGTCTTCGCTGACGACGCCGATATGCCTGCTGTCTTTACTGTAGCGCCGGTTGTCTCCCATCACAAAAACATAACCTTCCGGGATTACATCCATGTTCGGTTCAATATCCTGAAGGGTGAAATCTTGCGTCAATTGTCCTTCAGAAAGCTGGGATTTGTATTCATCCAAATAAGGTTCATCAATCGGTTCGCCATTGATATAAAGCTGATCATCTTTATATTCGATATGCTCCCCAGGCAATCCGATGACTCTTTTGATGTAATCTTTTCCTTCCGGAGCATGGAAAACGACGATATCAAATCTTTTTGGTTCTCCCAACCGGTAACCGATTTTATTGACAATCATCTTGTCCCCATCTTTTAAAGTCGGCATCATGGAATCTCCGTCTACCACGATGGGAGTAAATAAAAAGTAGCGAATAAATACAGCAATGAGAAGAGCGATGATTAACGCCTTCGTCCATTCCCAAATCTCATTTTTTTCCTTTTTGCCTTTTTCCACGAGAGCGTTCCCTCCAAATCTACTATCTACATTTTATTCCATTTTTATACTGAATGACAAGCAAAAGAAAGGAGGCTTTTCGAAACAAAGCCCCCTTTAGTAGAAAAATTATCGAATTTCTTTGATACGTGCTGCTTTACCACGTAAATTGCGTAGATAGTAAAGTTTTGCACGACGTACTTTACCACGGCGAACAACTTCTAATTTTGCGATTTTTGGTGAGTGTAGAGGGAATGTACGTTCAACACCTACACCATAAGAAACTTTGCGCACAGTGAAAGTTTCGCTGATTCCGCCGCCACGGCGTTTGATTACAACGCCTTCGAATGCTTGGATACGTTCGCGGTTACCTTCTTGGATTTTCACATGAACGCGAACTGTATCACCAGGACGGAATTCAGGAAGATCTGTACGAAGTTGTTCTTTTGTAATTTCTGCAATAATATTTGACATCTTTTTTCTCCCCTTATACCGAATGTTCATATAGTCTTCGTCACTACAGCGGAACATCGTAATTTAACGCTTCCCATAGAAGCACAAAATGAATGATATCATAAATTATTTCAATGCGCAACCAAAATTGAATCATGAATAAATCTACTAAAAGGGATGTTTATTCATATTAAAATTTCTTTTAAGATATTCATGTTTTTGCACTATTTCTTTTCAACATTTCGATAAATTCTTTTTGTTTCGGCGTCAATTCCATTTGTTCCAATAAATCGGGTCTCCGCTCAAAAGTCCGTTTGAGCGACTGCTCCATCCGCCATTCTTCAATTTTTTGATGGTTACCGGAAAGCAGCACATCCGGCACCTTCATTCCTCTAAAGTCTTGGGGTCTTGTGTAATGAGGATGTTCCAATAGCCCTGTGGAAAAGGAATCATGAATATGGGAAGCTTCTTGTCCCAGTACGCCCGGAATTAAACGGACGACCGCATCAATGACCGCCATTGCCGGTATTTCGCCGCCCGTCAGCACAAAATCCCCGATGGATATTTCATCTGTGACAAGATGCTCCCGAATGCGTTCATCATATCCTTCATAATGTCCGCAAATAAAAACGAGTTCCTCCTCATTTGCCAGCTCTTCCGCTTTCTTCTGAGTAAACCGTTCACCTTGTGGGCACATCAGGATCACCCGGGGTTTTCGGCCTTCGGTAATTGTTTCCACCGCACGAAACACCGGCTCCGGCTTTAATACCATTCCCGCTCCGCCGCCATAAGGATAGTCATCTACCTGTTTATGCTTGTTGTCGCTAAAATCTCGGATATTGGATACTTCAATTTCCACCAGACCTTTTTCTTGGGCCTTTTTTAAGATGGATGAACCAAACACGCCCGGAAACATTTCCGGGAATAAAGTAAGCACATGTATTTTCATGACAATAATCCTTCCATCACATGAATGGTAATTTTTTTATTGTTTACATCAATCTCTTTTACGACATCTTCAATGTATGGAATGTAATGTTTTTTTCCTTTTTGATCTTTCATTTCCCAAACATCATTGGCACCCGTTTCTAAAATATCAGTAATTTCGCCTAGATGTTCGCCTTCTTCCGAATAAACTTGGCAGCCGATGATTTCAAAATAATAATATTCATTTTCTTCCAATTCATCTTCATTTAACTGGTCTTTTGATATTTTTAATAGGCTGTTTTTAAAAGGTTCCACTTGATTGATGTTATCATAACCTTCGAAAGTCAATAAAATAAAGTTTTTATGCCTTCTGGCGTTTTCCACCGTCACCCATATCGGTTCGGAACGATCATCTTTGAAAATGGCGAGTTTCGAACCTTTTTTGAATCGAATCTCTTCAAAATCTGTGGATGAGAGCACCCTTACCTCTCCACGGATGCCATGGGTATTGACGATTCGCCCCACATTTAACCATTCCATTCAACGAAACACCTCTTTATTTTGAAGTTTTATAATCACTGATTTTTTCGTTTCCTTTATAATGGTACACAATCTATTTTGATGTTCCCACCGGAATTTCATTTATAAAAATAATGCCAAAATCTTCACCAATCCATCAATCCCTGGAAAATTTCTTGTTAGAAAGAATCAAAGTGCATGTCGGAACAAATTAACAAGGCCATTCACTCGCCAATACGAATAAAAAGGGGCCGAAACAGCCCCTTTTTGCATTAATCCAATATATCTACGTATGTTTTTTTCTTGTGGTGACCGCTTGCTGAATAAACAATAGTCCGAATCGCTTTCGCAACACGACCGTGTTTTCCTATCACTTTTCCCCGATCTGAAGGATTGACAAAAAGTTTATAAACGATGCGACTGGCGTTTTCATCTTTTTCAACGCGCACGTCTTCCGGATAGTCAACAAGTGGTTTTACGATTGTTTCAATCAGCTTTTGCATGCGGACACCTCCCAATTTGAAAATTAAGCGTTTTTATTGAATTTTAAATTGTGGAATTTTTCCATAATTCCTTGTTGTGAGAATAAGTTGCGAACAGTGTCGGATGGTTTCGCACCATTTGCCAACCATTTAAGAGCTTTCTCTTCATCGATGTTTACAGTTGCTGGCACAGTTAGTGGATTGTAAGTACCAACTGTTTCAATTGAACGTCCATCACGTGGTGAACGGGAATCAGCAACTACGATACGATAGAAAGGAGATTTTTTAGCTCCCATACGTTTTAAACGAATTTTTACTGCCATGTTAATTTTGCACCTCCGAATTAGTTTTACACAAGATAGAATAATAACAGTGTTTCATTTGTTTGTAAAGTGTTTTTTCTTAACAGTTCATTATTTCTTTTATTAAAACTTAAAAAATGAATCGAGGCCAGGAATTTTCATTTTTTTCTTGCCTTTTCCCTGCGCCATGCCCGTCATTTGTTTCATCATTTTCTTCATATCTTCAAATTGTTTCAGCAACCGGTTGACGTCTTGAATGGATGTACCGGAACCTTTGGCGATCCGTTTTTTCCGGCTCGCATTGATGATTTCCGGATGCTCTCTTTCCTGCGGTGTCATGGAATACACAATCGCCTCAAGACGGTCGATTTGCTTTTCATCGATTTGAATATTGTTTAAACCTTTAATTTTATTGAATCCCGGAAGCATTTTGAACAAATCTTCCAATGGTCCCATCTTCCGGACAGCTTTGAGTTGTTCCACAAAATCATCAAAGGTGAAGGTTTGGGTTTTGAATTTTTCCTCCAGCTCTTTCGCTTTCTCCATATCCACATTGGCCTGGGCTTTTTCAATCAATGACAGGACGTCACCCATTCCCAAAATTCTGGATGCCATCCGTTCCGGGTGGAATGGTTCCAAAGCGTCCATTTTTTCGCCCATACCGACGAATTTGATCGGCTTCTCAGTCACGGCACGGATGGAAAGCGCCGCACCACCGCGGGTATCGCCGTCCAATTTTGTCAAAATGACGCCCGTGATTCCGATTGTTTCATTGAAGCTTTGCGCAACATTCACCGCATCTTGACCGGTCATCGCATCAACAACCAAAAATACTTCATCCGGTTCTTTGATTGCGCGGATATTTTTCAATTCTTCCATCAATTCTTCATCGATATGTAATCGACCCGCTGTATCGATAATGACCACGTCAAAATGTTCTTTTTTCGCGTGTTCGATGGCTTCTTCCGCAATCTTTACAGGTGAAACATCCGCCCCAAGGGAAAACACCGGAATGGAAAGCTGTTTCCCTAAGGTTTCCAATTGTTGGATGGCGGCTGGACGATAAACGTCAGCAGCAACAAGAAGCGGTTTCCGATTATATTTTTTTCTTAAAAGATTCGCCAATTTCCCAGTCGTCGTCGTTTTACCTGCACCTTGCAAGCCGACCATCATAATGACCGTTGGAGGCTTTGGATTAAATTTGATTTGACTATGTTCCCCACCCATCAATTCCGTCAATTCATCTTTTACAATCTTGATGACTTGTTGGCCGGGTGTTAAACTTTTCATCACTTCTGAGCCGACTGCCCGCTCGCTAACCCGTTTGACGAAGTCTTTCACCACTTTTAAGTTGACGTCGGCTTCGATCAAAGCGAGACGCACTTCCCGCATCATCTGTTTTACGTCCGCTTCGGTCACTTTTCCTTTGCCTTTGATTTTCTGGATTGTGCTTTGGAGTCGCTCTGATAATCCTTCAAATGCCAAACTTTTCGCCTCCTAATCCGTTTCTTTTAATTGATCGATTAATTGTAATTGTTCTTCCACAGGCGCTTTCTCTTGTATTGCGGCAACCAGCTTTTCAATCGTTTCCTGACGCTTTTGAAACTTTTCGAATAATTTCAGTTTATCTTCATATTCTTCAAGCATTGCCTCCGTGCGGCGGATGTTATCGTATACAGCTTGTCGTGAGACTTTGTAACTTTCTGCAATTTCCCCCAAGGAAAGATCATCCAAATAATAAAGCTCCATGTATGCGCGCTGTTTATCCGTTAACAAGGCTTGATAAAAGTCGAAGAGAAAATTCATCCGCGTCGTTTTTTCAAGTAACATCGAATGTCTCTCCAATCATAGTTTTTCTATTGTATCATATCGATTTTGAATATACGTGTCAAGTAAAATTCCTTTAACAAGACAACATTTTCAAGAATTTGTCAATCATAGGGCAGTCCGCCCAAGCCAAATACCAATGAAGCAAAAAAAGGGGCTGGGACAAAACTAGCTTCTAGATAGGAAAAAGGAGAATTTGAGTTGGCTCAAATTCTCCTTTTTCCATTTATCCCCATTATTTTTGGTTAGTTGATCTTTGTTGGCCGTGTATTTTCGTAAATTCACGGCCATTAAGGCAATGCCCATTTCATTTTCCACTTTCGATTTTCCTCGAACGGAAAATCGAGTGAAACGCAAATTAGCCTTCAAGAATCCAAAAACTGGTTCTACGTCTATTTTACGTTGACGGAAAATAGAACCAGCTTTTTCTTCTGAAAGCTTCGCTCTTACATATTCTTTTTGTTGTTCCCATTTTTCATTCACCATGACCTTTCGGTGATTGCCTTCCTTTGCTTTTGTGCATGATGAACGAAATGGACATCCTGAACAGTTTTCACATTCATAGATTTTCAATTCTCGTTTGAAACCAGTCTTATCTGTACGTACAGAACGATAACGGAAGGTTACTCGCTGCTGATTTGGACAAATGTAGGTATCACTTTCTTCGTCGTACATCCAATTGTCTGGATGAAATGGATTTTGTTTATATTTCTTCTTTTGTTCTTTCTCATACATGGTATATGGAATGAGTGCCTCACATTTTCGATTCGAAAGGATGTCTTCATAGTTTTGTTCACTACCATAACCAGCATCTGCGACAATATACTTTGGCAACGGAAAATAATCCTTTTCTATCTTATTCAAGAACGGAATTAATGTACGTGTATCAGTAGGATTTGGAAAGATGCTATAAGCTAGTGCGTATTGACCTTCTGTTGCGATTTGTACGTTGTATCCAGCCTTCAATTGACCGTTTTTCATATAGTCGTCTTTCATTCGCATGAACGTCGCATCTAAGTCTGTTTTGGAATAACTATTCCGTTCACCCAAGATTTCGAAGTCTTTTTGATACTTTTGTTTACGTAAAATCAAGTCAATCAACTGTTTGTACACTCGCTTCGGATATTTCCGTTCGCTTCTTAATGCTTTTCGTTCTGTGGCATCGGGCGATGCTTCTATCTTTTGGTCATATTCCGTAATCACTTCATCGACTTGTTGCACCATTTGAGCGAGTTCTTCAACGGACAGTTCTCCCTCATTTTCCCGCTCCATTTCAGGGATGATTTCCTTCTCTAACAGTTCGTTGTAGAGCTGATTGGATTTTTCAATTAAGCTTTGGTTGTATTTTTCAATGGATTTCTTCCATACGAAAGTAAATTTATTGGCATTCGCTTCAATCTTCGTACCATCGATAAAAATGGCTTCTTGATCGATTAACTTTTCTTCCACCAGTTGGCAACGGAATTGGACAAAACATTGACGAATTAATTCTTTTACTTCCGGATGCACACGAAAACGATTGATCGTCCGATAACTTGGTTCATATCCTTGTGCCAACCACATCATTCGTATACTGTCCTTTAATAGCGCTTCAATTTTTCGACCTGAAAAGACAGACTGCGAATAGGCACACAAAATAATTTTTAGCATCATGCGTGGATGATAAGCAGGACAACCTGTATTTCGAAGAAACGGCTGGAAGGCTTCATCTGGAATACTTTCAACTAAATGGTGAATGTGGAAGGCAATATCATTTTCTTGTAATTTTATTTCTAAATCTAGAGGCAAAACTAATTGATTCATGTTATAATATTTGAACATAAGGACCCTTCTTTCTGTTAGTTTTGGTGGTAACTTAATTTTAACAGAAGAGGTCCTTATTTTTTATTGAAAAAATGAAGAACAGCTCATGAAATTTCATTCCAAAATTTCATGAGCTGTTTCCATTTTAGAGGGGGTTTTGTCCCAGCCTCTTTTTCATCTTTCCATTATTCCGCTTTATTCAATTCTTTATCCAATGAATCGGCAAACAGTCCATATACATAGCGTTCCGCATCAAATGGCTGCAAGTCGTCGATTTTTTCGCCCAAACCAACAAATTTCACCGGAATATTGAGTTTGTTTCGGATGGCCAACACGATACCGCCTTTTGCTGTACCGTCCAGTTTTGTCAATACAATTCCCGTCACATTTGTTGCTTCTTTGAAAGTTTGGGCCTGGATCAAGGCATTTTGGCCGGTCGTCGCATCAAGGGCAAGAAGCACTTCATGCGGGGCATTGGGAATTTCACGGGAAATGACGCGATGGATTTTTTCCAGTTCCTTCATCAAATTCACTTTATTTTGCAAACGTCCCGCCGTATCGCAAATCAAAACATCTACACCGCGTTTTTTCGCCGCATTGATGGCATCATAGATGACCGCAGCAGGGTCGGACCCTTCAGATTGTTTGATCACTTCACATCCTACCCGGTCTCCCCAAATTTGAAGCTGCTCAATGGCGCCGGCACGGAACGTATCGCCTGCCGCCAGCATGACGGTTTTCCC
Organism: Ureibacillus sp. FSL W7-1570; assembly: GCF_038593265.1. Lineage (GTDB taxonomy): Bacteria > Bacillota > Bacilli > Bacillales_A > Planococcaceae > Ureibacillus > Ureibacillus suwonensis. Next base: position 146,671 of record NZ_CP151979.1, on the reverse strand, counting down.
TTGTTTTTTCAAACGGTGGGCAAGCTTCCCGATTGTTGTCGTTTTCCCAACACCATTTACCCCTACAAATAAGATGACCGTCAGCTCGCCATCCGGCTGCAAGTTCAGTTCAGAAATGCCTTCCTCGCCTTGTTCATAGATTTCCACCAATTTTTCGCAAATAATTTCATAAATGCCATCCGTATCTTTTATATTTTTGCGCTGCACTTCAAAGCGAAGTTCATCCATCAACTCCATGACTGTTTCAAATCCGACATCCGCTTGCAGCAATATTTCTTCCAGCTCTTCAAAAAACTCTTCATCCACTTTCCGATAGCGGGCGATTAAATCGTTCACTTTGGAAGTGAACGTGTCACGGGTTTTTGCAAGACCCATTTTGAATTTTTGCGTAATGGACCAAGCGGATGGTTTCTTTTCTTCTTCCGCCTCCACCGTTTCTTCTTTTTCTTCCCCGGCTATTTCTTCATCCTGTTGAGTTTCCTCAAGGGCAGTTTCTTTTTCTGTGCCGGCCGGTTCTTCTTCTATAACTTGCCCTGCATCTTCAACCTCATTTTGTTCAGTTGATTCCTCAACCGTTTCTTGCTGTATTTGTTCTTCCGTTTTACCGCTTAGTTTTTCCTTTAATCGTTTAAAAAAGCTCATGTTTATTCGCTCCTTTGTCCAACAAGTACTGCTTCATCTTCCAATTTCACCGAAACCAGTTTTGACACGCCGGATTCCTGCATCGTAATCCCATACAACACATCGGCTCCTTCCATCGTTCCTTTTCGATGGGTGATGACGATAAATTGCGTGTCCCGGCTCAATTTTCTTAAATATCGGCTATATCGCTCAACGTTTACTTCGTCCAGCGCCGCTTCCACCTCGTCCAAGATGACAAATGGAACCGGCCGGGAATTCAAAATGGCAAATAGCAGGGCGATTGCCGTCAAAGCCCGTTCCCCACCGGAAAGCAAGCTCAGGCTCTGCAGTTTTTTTCCTGGCGGTTGGGCGACAATTTCTATTCCTGTTTCCAATAAGTTGTCAGGGTCCAATAAAATCAAATCGGCATGGCCTCCGCCAAACAATTCCTGGAACACTTCCCGGAATTGTTGCTGAATCTTATCAAAGGACTCTTTAAAGCGGGTCGCCATTTCTTCATCCATTTCCCGGATCGTTTCATTGAGAGTGTTTTGCGCCTCAATTAAATCATTCCGTTGTTCCGTTAAAAAGGTATGCCGTTCCAATACCCGCTCATATTCTTCAATCGCGGTTAAATTGACCGGACCCAATTCTTCAATGGAGAGTTTCAACAGTTTCACTTTTTTTCGGATGTGTTCCACATCTTCCATTTCAACCGCTTCATTTTTTGCTTCTTCAAAATCAATCTCATACTGTTCTTCCAGAAGATTGTTCAGCCGGTTGATTTCAAATTCAATGCGGCTTTTCTTCACATCCATCGAACGCAATTGTTCCAAATAGCCTTTGTGAACTCTTTGCAATTCTTTTAATTGTTCATCCAATTGAGCAAGTTGCTGCTGACAGTCAATGCGAGTCCGCCTTTTTTCCTGAATCGTTGAGGAACACTGTTCCCGTTTTTCGATCCATTCTTGAATCGCCTTTGTTATTTCTTCTTCCGTCAGTTCGTTTTCCTGCTCATTTTGAATCCATTCAATTTCTCGGGAAATAGTGTCGATTTGTTGTAGAAGTTTTGAGCGTTTCAACTCAATGTCCGCCGTTTGAATCTGGAGTTGATTCAATTGTTCCTGCAATACCGCAAGCTCTGAACGTTTTTTCGCCGACTCTTCGCGGAGCAGATCCTTTTCCGTTTCGCTTTTTGCTTTCGCCTTTGATAGTTGCTCCACTTTCCCGTTCACTTGCTGCAATTCCCGTCTTAATTGGAGAAGGCGTTCTTCAACTTGGCTCTTTTGCTTCAATAACGCTTCCCTTCTGGATGAAGCGGTATTTTTTTCGGAAGAAGCTAAACTAACAGTAGTTTTTAAGTTTTTCTCTTCCAATTCCAGTTCAACATATTTGGAATGCAACTCCATCTCTTCTTGGCGGTATTGTTCGGATTGCATTTTTAACATTTCCGCTTGTCCTTGCAAGTTTGTCAACGATTCTTTTTCTCTTGCAAGTGTTTTCTCCGCCTGGGAAATGGATTGTTCCATTTGGGCTAAATGGGCCTTCAGCTGCTCCAATTCCGCTTTTCTAGTAAACAATGTATTTTGTTGCTTCATGGAACCGCCTGTCAGCGAACCGCCGGCATTGACGATATCTCCGTCCAACGTCACCACCCGGTATTTATAACCGCATAATTTGGCAATCTGACTTGCCCCTTCAAGGTTTTCCGCAACGAGAACGTTGCCGAGCAAGTATTCCGCAATATTGCGGTTTTGCTCATCAAATCCAACTAATTCATGGGCGAGTCTAATGAATGCCGGGTGATTCAACGCTTGCCCGATTTGGGAAGGGGACAGCTTCCGGGATTTCATGACGTTTTTTGGGAGGAAAGTGGCACGGCCGGCTTTTTTCGCTTTTAACCAACCAATGGCTTTTTGGGCATCCTGTTCCGTTTTTGTGACGATATGTTGGGTGGCTGCCCCCAAAGCCGTTTCAATCGCTTTGGAATATTTTCCTTCCACTTTCAACAGTTCTGCAACGGCGCCTTCAATTCCCGATAATTCTCCACGCTCTCTTGCAAGCAATATCTCCTTCACACCATGAGCGAAGCCGGAATAGTCCGATTCCAATTCTTCGATCGCTTCTTTTCTGGACTTCAATTGTTGTTGATGCTGATACGCTTTATACAGCATTTGTTGTTTTTCGTCATAAGAAGAAGTGGCGGCTTTGAGTTGACGTTGCAATTGTTCATATTGTTCCAATACTTCGCCCAATTTATTTTTAAGTTTTTCCAGCTTCTCCGCAATCCCGTTTTTTTCGCTGGACACTTGCGCCAACTTTTTCAACATTTCTTCCGAGCGGTCATTTATCCGTTCTTCCGTTTCTTCATATTGCGCCAGTTGTTGTTCTATATGTTTCAGTTCATTCTTCGCCGTCGCTTCTTCGTTTAACAAATCGATATAGAGATTTTTTTGCTCTTCTATTTGTTGTTCCAATTGGGAAACCGAACTGTTGAGAGACATATCGATTTGTTTGATTACGGCTTTCAATTGTTGGATTTCATTTTTCTTCATTGCAAACAATTTCTTGTTTTCTTCCTCATTGTTTGCCAGTTCCTTCTCTTCCGCTTCCGCTTCTTTCAGCGATTGCTGCAACTGTTGGAACTGCTTTTCCGCATTGGAACGCTTTTCCTGCACAAGGGCTTTTCGGCCTTCCCAGCGTTCCACTTCCGCACTGGCTTCAACCAAATGTTCTTGCATTTCGTCAATGGATGAATCAATGTGTTGAATGGTTGCACGGAGATTATCCACTTTTATTTGCAGTTCTGCAATTTCAGATGCCTTCTTCCGCTCCTCGCGTTCCAGCTGATCATGGTCTTCCATTACAGCGGACAACTCGTCATGATATTGTTTCAAATCATGGACAATGAGAGAAATGTCCAATTCCCTCAATTCTTCCGTCATGCGAAGATAATCTTTTACAGTGGAACTTTGAATTTTTAATGGTTCCAAGCGGCTATCCAGTTCATGTAATATGTCCAGTACCCGATTTAAATTATCATCGGTCTCCAACAATTTTTGTTCTGCCTTTTTCTTTCGCAGTTTATATTTTAAAATACCCGCCGCTTCTTCAAAAATGATTCGACGGTCGTCCGGTTTGCTGTTTAAAATTTCATCCACACGGCCTTGGGAAATAATTGAAAACGCTTCTTTCCCCAATCCGGAATCCATGAATAAATCCGTAATGTCTTTCAAGCGGCAGTGCTGGTTGTTCAGCAAATATTCGCTTTCTCCTGAGCGGTACACCCGTCTAGTTACACTGATTTCTGAAAATGGAATACCGACTTTTTCATCTTCATTGTTTAAAATTAATGTAACCTCCGCAAAGTTCAAAGGTTTTCTGGAAGCGCTACCGGCAAAAATCACATCTTCCATCTTCGAGCCGCGCAAACTTTTTGCCGATTGTTCCCCCAAAACCCACCGGATCGCATCGGTCACATTGCTCTTTCCGCTTCCATTCGGACCGACAACGGCCGTCACGCCCGGGACAAAATCGATGCCGATTCGATCCGCGAAAGATTTGAAACCTACTACTTCAAGCCGTTTAAGGAACATGTTATTCCTCCTTGTGCAAGGACTGATTTAATGCAACCATTGCATTTTGAGCAGCCTGTTGTTCAGCCTCTTTTTTCGATTTTCCGCGACCGATGCCAAGTTCCTGATCGTTTAATAGCACCCGGGATACAAATGTCCGATTATGGGCCGGTCCTCTTTCATCGATAATTTCATAATGCAGAACGCCGGTATTGGATTGTTGCACCATTTCCTGGAGTTGACTTTTAAAATCCATCACATGCGAAAAAGCACCGACTTCCACTTTCGGGAACACGACTCTTTCCAAAAATTGAAAGACTTTATCAAGCCCCTGATCCAAATAAAGGGCGCCGATAAAGGATTCAAACACATCGGCAAGGAGTGCGGGGCGTTCTCTTCCACCTGTCAATTCTTCTCCTTTTCCTAAAAGAACGTACTTTCCAAAATTCAATTCATTGGCGAAGATGACCAGGGAAGGCTCGCAAACGATGGATGCCCGAAGTTTCGTCAATTCTCCTTCGCTCATATGCGGATAACGTTCGAATAAATATTTTGATATGGAAAGTTCAAGGACCGCATCTCCTAAAAATTCCAAACGTTCATTATCGGCAAAATGTTTTTTGCGATGCTCATTCACATAGGATGAATGGGTAAATGCCTGATATAACAAATTTTTATTGTGAAAAGAGATATTTAATTGTTCTTGCAACTCTTCGAATTGTTGTTTCACTTGTTCAGGATATACACCATTTTTTTGTTGATTTCCTTTTCTTTTGATTGTCATGAATAATCTGCCTTCCTATCCGTTTATGTCGTAAATGTTACTTATTCGAAGTAGTAAAGATATGAGGACAAAAGGTTTATCCCCATATCTTCACATCGAATAAATATAAAAAGTGGTTTTTGTGCATTTCAAATGCATTATTTTTATTATACCCCAAAATGACTACACATTTAGTATTTTCTTCATAAGATTTTAAGCAATGAAAAGAGGCACCCATCAACCACGTACGCGCGGGATGTGCCTCTTTGAGATTAGTTTAATTTACTTTCAATATACTTAACTGCATCTCCAACAGTTACGATTTTTTCTGCATCTTCATCAGAGATTTCCATATCGAATTCATCTTCCAATTCCATTACTAATTCAACAACGTCTAATGAATCAGCACCTAAATCTTCGCGGAAAGATGCTTCTTCCGTTACTTCGCTTTCGTCAACGCCAAGACGGTCAACGATTACTTTTGTTACACGTTCTAATACTGTGCTCACTTCGGTCACCTCCCTTCAATAGTATACAAGAAAGTGTTTCCTGTTCATAGAGAAATTCGTTCTACGAAGGTGAAAACCTCTAATTTATGTTAAAGGAAAGCAGTTCACTTTTGGATTACATTGCGATGCCGCCATCGACATGGAGAACCTGGCCGGTAATATATTCGGCATCTTCGGAAGCCAAAAATACGACGGCTTTTGCCACATGTTCAGGCTGACCGAATTTTCCGAGTGGAATTTGAGTAAGCATGGTGTTTTTCACATCTTCCGGAAGAGCGTCGGTCATTTCCGTTGTGATGAATCCCGGCGCTACGGCATTGACTAAAATATTTCTGGATGCCAATTCTCTTGCCGTCGTTTTTGTCAATCCGATCACACCGGCTTTGGCAGCCGTATAATTGGCTTGTCCGGCATTACCGGTTACACCTACAACAGAGGCGATGTTGATGATGCGGCCGGAACGCTGTTTCATCATTTGACGTGTAACCGCTTTTGTGCAAAGGAATACGCCCTTCAAATTCGTCTCAATGACGTCATCCCATTCATCTTCTTTCATGCGCATCAACAAATTATCCCGGGTAATTCCGGCATTGTTGACGAGGATATCGATGGATCCAAATTCATCCAATGCCGTTTTCATCAAGTTTTGTACGGATTCATTATCCGCAACATTTGCCTGGACGGCAATGGCTTTTTGACCCATTTTTAAAATTTCTTCCACCACTTCTTCCGCTTTTTCTTTGCTTCCGCCGTAGTTAACGACCACATTGGCCCCTTCTTTTGCCAGCTCCAAAGCGATCGCTCGTCCGATTCCTCTGGAAGCTCCTGTCACCACTGCTGTTTTTCCTTCTAATTTTCCCATATTTTCACCCCTTTAATTCCTTCACAACTTCCTCAAAAGTTGCTTCATCATAGACACAATAGGTTTTCGCTGAGCGGTCGATTTTACGAACAAGGCCGGAGAGCACTTTTCCCGGGCCGCATTCGATAAATGTCGTTACACCCAATTCCAACATTTTGCGGACATCCCGTTCCCATTGCACCGGGCTATATACTTGTTCCACCATTTCTTTTTTAATGGATTCCACATCTTCCAGAATTTCAGCATGTACATTGTTGATGATTGGAATTTTCGGCTGGGAAATGGCCACTTGTTCAATTTCTTTTTCCAGTTGAACAGCGGCAGGTTTCATCAATTCGCAATGGAAAGGACCGCTCACATCGAGTGGAATCGCTCTTTTCGCTCCACGTTCTTTCGCTAATTGGGAAGCCTTTTCCACCCCTTCTTTTGTACCGGAAATTACGATTTGACCTGGGCAATTCAAGTTGGCAAGCTGAACCAAATCCCCGCCTTCGGTGATTTCAGCGCAAACTCCTTTTAACGGCTCTTCTTCCATCCCTAATATGGCCGCCATGGCACCAAGCCCCGCCGGCACCGCTTCATTCATATAAAGGCCGCGCTTATGAACGATTTTGACCGCATCTTCAAAGGAAAGGGATTCAGCGATGACGAAAGAACCATATTCCCCTAAAGAATGTCCGGCCGTATAGTCAGGAGTGATTCCCGCTTCGATCAACTTGGATGCAATCATGACGCCGGTTGTCAAAAGGGCCGGTTGCGCATGATACGTTAAAGTCAATTCTTCTTGCGGACCTTCCAGCATATATTTGGACAGTTTAAAATTCAAAGCTTGATCCGCACGATCATAAAAAGCTTTGCACGCTTCATCATTCGCTACAAGTTCCGCCCCCATTCCCACCTTTTGGGAGCCTTGTCCTGGAAAAATAAATGCTATTTTTGACATTTGCCGTCTCCTTTACTCTTGTTCTTTTTGACTTTCCAATATCGCTTTCTTCATGACGTTGACAATGTCATGTTCGACCATCGTCGCCGCTTGACGGATTGTATTGTAAATCGCTCTCGAGTCAGAGGAACCATGGGCTTTTACAACTGGGGCCTGCAGACCGAACAGCAATGCGCCGCCATGTTCGGAATAATCCAGTTTATTTTTTAACCCTTTCAATTCATTTTTCACGAGCAATGCAGCCAGTTTCCCTTTGGCAGAAGCCATGAACACATCTTTTATCATCTTCATTAACGCTCCTGCCGTGCCTTCGATGGACTTTAACACCATATTGCCGGTAAAACCATCCGTTACAACGACATCCGCAACTCCATCAAGCAAATCGCGGGCTTCCACGTTGCCGACGAAATGCAAATCCGCTTGTTGCAATTTCTCATATACCGATTTGGTCAATTCATTTCCTTTGTGTTCTTCCGTTCCGATATTCAACAACCCGACACGGGGTTTCTCGATGCCTCTCACCTTTTTGGCATAGATATTTCCCATGATGGCAAATTGGACAAGATTTTCAGGTTTCGCTTCCGCATTGGCGCCTAAATCCAGCATTAAAAATCCCTTGCCATCGATTGTCGGCAGCGTTGTTGCAAGGGCCGGTCTTAACACGCCATCAATGCGGCCAACTTTAAACAATCCGCCGGACATATACGCCCCTGTATTTCCTGCAGAAATGCAGGCATCCGCTTTCCCTTCATGTACAGCTTCCAACATCCGTGTCATGGATGAATCTTTTTTCCGGCGGACGGAACGGACCGGCTCATCGTCGCCTGTGATCACCTCTTCACAGTGAATGATTTCCACCCGCTCGTTTTGTACAATATATTTCTCCAACTCTTCTTTTTTTCCAAATAGTTGTATTTCAATATTGGGGAAATCTTTTAATGCCTCATTGACGCCTTCTACTATGGCTTTCGGTGCATGGTCCCCACCCATACCGTCAATTGCGATTTTCATTTTTGTTCACCTTCACCTTTCGTGCGATACATTTCGAATTCGCCTTTAAACACAGGTTCATTATTTACCGTTGAGATGACATCGATATACGTTCGGTTTTTTTCTTTATTGGTTTCTCGGACAATGGCTTTCGTAACAACACGATCTCCTGCACGAACAGGTTTTAAGAATACCACATTTGCCCGGACCGTCAATGCGAGTTCATCATCGATCACTGCAACGCAAAGGGAGTTTGCCTGGGCAAACAAATGATGCCCCCGTGCGATGCCATTTCTTTGAAAGACATGTTCTTTTTTTACATCAAAAATGGATATCGCCCTTTTATCCAGTTCGATATCGATGATTTCACCTATCACTTCATCAATAGGCAACGATTTTACTTCGTTTTCAAGATTTCTTTCTGCGACATCTTTAATCCGTTCTCTCAGTTCCGGAATCGAAAGTTCCATCCGATCAAGGCGAATCGTCTGAACGCTCACGCCAAATTTCGCAGCCAATTGTTCATCCGTGACGAATGGATTTTCCTCAATCGTTTCTAACAGTAACTGTTGCCGCTCTTTCTTCGATTTTTTCATCAACATTCGCCACCTACTTCCTATCCCATATTAGCACTTGGTACTAACACCAGTATACATTTCCATAAAAAAGAACGCAACAACGAATTGTTACGTTCTCCCATTGAATTTAATTCCATCCGCCAACGCAGTTCCGCTTAATTTAGGCAATTGAATGGAGAGGTTTGCACTTAATCGATTCTTTCTCCGCTTAATGCCCCGGATGCTTCCAACATTTTTCGTAAATGCTCATATTCATCTTCCAGCCAGAAGCGCTCGTCATAGACGAGTTTTGCCGCATCATTGCGGGCCACTTCCAACACGCGGTAATCATGCACCAAATCTGCCAGCTTAAACTCTGGCAAGCCGCTTTGCCGTTTACCGAAGAAATCCCCAGGGCCACGCAATTCCAAATCCTTTTCGGCCAATCGGAAACCGTCCGTGATTTCGGTCATGCTTTTCATCCGTTCGATTCCTTCTTCGGATTTGGGATTTGCAAGCAACACGCAATAGGATTGATAATTTCCGCGCCCAACCCGGCCGCGCAACTGGTGGAGCTGGGCAAGCCCAAACCGGTCCGCATCATAAATCAACATGAAGCTCGCATTCGGCACGTTCACCCCCACCTCAACGACCGTTGTGGAAACAAGCACATGGATTTTTCCATCTTTAAACGCCCGCATCACATGATCTTTTTCATCTGAAGGAAGCCGGCCATGCATAAGGCCCACTTCGTAGCGTCCGCCAAAAATCGTTCTTAATTGTTCATAAACTTCCACCGCATTTTGCACATCAATCTTTTCGGACTCTTCGATCAGCGGGCAAATCACATAGGCTTGGCGGCCTTTTTTCAGCTCCATTTCCATCTTCGTCAAGCACGCATTCAGCTGCTCTTTTTTCATCCAATGGGTTTCAATCTGCTTGCGTCCCGAAGGCATTTCATCGATGACGGAAACATCCATTTCCCCAAAGGCTGTAATCGCAAGCGTCCTCGGAATTGGCGTGGCCGTCATAAAGAGCACATCCGGATGCATCCCTTTATCGCGCAATATTCTCCGCTGTTCCACCCCAAAGCGGTGCTGCTCATCGGTAATGACAAATCCTAATTGATGGAAGGTCACATCCGGCTGAATGAGGGCATGGGTTCCAATAATCACTTGAATTTCGCCCTTTTCCAACTGCTCCAAAATCCGCTTCCGTTCCTTCGTCTTTGTGGAGCCTGTAAGCAGCGCAATGTTCACTCCCATCGGTTGATATAAACTTTGAAGGGATGCAAAATGCTGCTCAGCCAAAATTTCCGTAGGAGCCATCAAAGCCCCTTGGTAACCGGCAGTCACACAAGCATAAAGGGCGATTGCGGCAACGATTGTTTTACCGGAACCGACATCCCCTTGCAAAAGGCGGTTCATACGATAAGGGGACTTTAGATCCCGGCAAATTTCATTGACGACCCGTTTTTGGGCATTCGTCAATTCGAAAGGGATCTGGCTTATAAATTCCTTCAATTTCTGCAAGTCATATTGGATGGCAATCCCTTTTTCCTGTTCTTTTCTTGTTTTCCGCAATGCCTGAATACGCAGTTGGAACATCAGGAGTTCTTCGTATACAAATCGTCTGCGGGCTTGTTTCAAATGATCTGCACTTCTCGGAAAATGAATCCCTTCCAGCGCCTCATCAATGGCCAAAAGTTTATATTGTTCTCTCAAACCTTTTGGCAGATTTTCAACCAATTGATCTTTTGACAGATCAAGCGCCTGCCTCATAAACTTGCGGAACCGGTTTTGATGCAAATTGCCTCTCAACCGGTAGACGGGTTCAAAATCTTGGCCGTTCTCTTTCGGTCCGAATCTCACGCTGGATGCGGTAATCGTTTGCCGACCCCGATCCCATTTTCCGGATACGGTAATGATCGTTCCGGGTGTCAGCCGGTCCTTCAAATAATGTTGGTTAAAGAAAACCACTTTAACAATATGCCGTCCAGCCAATACGCTCACTTGCAGTCTTGACTTGTTGCGTCCCATAAAAAAGACGAGAGGCTGACTTTCCACTCTTGCTTCGATCGTCACTTGTTCGTTATGGGGGGTTTCAACCAAATCTTTTATTCGAAAATCTTCATAACGGAATGGAAAATACATGAGCAGATCCCGCAAATGGTGAATCCCCATTTCTTTCAATATTTCAGCGGTTTCCGATCCCACACCTTTTATATTTGTAACGGGTTCCAATTCAATTTGTCCCAAAACCACTTCACGCTCCAAATGTTCGCAGCTTTTCTTTGTTTGAATTCAGTGTAACATGAACGGTCAATTTCTATCAAAATAATAAATTCCTTATCCGGTTTGAAGGTTTACTCAAAATAAAAAAACGTCCCTGCTAGAGACGCTTTTTATTCTACAGAGAAGATAAACGGATATAACGCTTGTTTTCCATCAATGATTTCCAATTCCACATCCGGATATTGTTCCTCAACGAATCCAACAATGGCGTTGACGTCCTCCTCCGATACTCCTTCACCGTAAATCATCGTTACGATTTCCGTATCATCTTCAACGAGCTGGGACAATAAATTCCGGGCGGCATCCAGCATATTGGATGTAGAGTCGATGATTTTTCCATCGGCAAGCGCCATATAATCATCTTTATGAATTTCTACACCATCAATGGTTGTATCCCGTACGGCACAAGTGATCTGACCTGTTTTCACACTCGCCATCGCTTCTGTCATCGCTTCTTTATTTTCTTCAACGGATGCTTCTGGATTGAATGCGAGAATTGCCGCCATCCCTTGTGGAATCGTTTTTGACGGCACCACAGCGGCTTCAATGTCCAATAATTCCACCGCTTGTTCAGCAGCCATGATAATATTTTTATTGTTAGGCAAAATTAATACCTTTTCCGCACCGATTTCTTTTACCGCTTTTACAATGTCTTCTGTGGAAGGGTTCATCGTTTGGCCGCCTTCAATCACATAAGACGCTCCGATGCTCTTCAGCATGTCGCTGATTCCCTCACCCATCGCCACCGTCACAACGGCGTACGGATGTTTTTCCTTTGGCCGGCTTTCAGTCTTCTCCTTATTAACAATCGCTGAATGCTGTTCTCTCATATTGTCCACTTTAATCTTGATTAAGCTTCCATATCTTTGCCCTTCATTCAGAACAACTCCAGGTGTTTCAGTATGAATATGTACTTTTACGATTTCATCATCTGAAACAACGAGCAAAGAGTCTCCCAGTTTGCTCAAATCTTCCCGGAACTTTCCTTCATCAAACGGCTCTTTCTCCGGTTCAAACCGGACCATGATTTCAGTGCAATAGCCGAATTTGATGTCTTCCGTGCTCATGAATTCCTGGGCACGATGGTGCTCTGCATTCACCAATTCTTCCAAATTATCAACTTTCGATTTTTGTGGCAGCGCTTCCCCTTTTAGAGATGCCAAGAAACCTTCATAAATGATGACAAGGCCTTGCCCGCCGCTGTCCACAACCCCTACTTCTTTTAACACAGGAAGCAAATCCGGCGTGCGCTGCAAGGAGTTTTTAGCTTCTTCTACAATCGCTTCCATTACTTTCACAATATTGTCTTCATGCTCTGCCGTTTCCACACCTTTGGCAGCCGCTTCGCGGGCAACAGTTAAAATCGTTCCTTCCACAGGCTTCATAACTGCTTTGTAGGCAGTGTCAACCCCTGCTTGAAAGGCTTGGGCAAACTGTTTCGCATTGATTTCGCTTTCTTTTTCCAAATATTTTCCGAAACCGCGGAATAATTGGGATAAAATCACTCCTGAATTTCCACGGGCTCCCATCAATAATCCTTTTGCCAAGCTTTGAGCGGTTTTGCCGATATGATTTTGGGCATTTGCCTGCGTTTCTTTTGCCCCGGAGATCATCGATAAATTCATATTGGTCCCTGTATCGCCATCCGGCACAGGAAATACGTTTAATGAATCTACAAAATCTGCATTCTGAGTCAGATGGTGCGACCCCATTTGGACCATCTCCGCAAATTTTGTTCCGTCTAATAACTTCATGTTGATTAATATCCTCCTCTATTCACCGTTCATTACTCGAACGCCTTGAACAAATATGTTCACGGATTTTACGTTCAAACCTAATGTCTTGTTAATGGTATATTTTACTTTTGATTGGACTTGATAAGCCACTTCGGAGATTTTTGTCCCGTAGCTGACAATAATATACATATCGATGTGCAGGTCTTCCCCATCCTGGCGGACAATGACACCTTTAGCAAAATTTTCTTTTCTCAATATTTCTGTTAAACCGTCACGAATTTGGTGTTTGCTCGCCATTCCTACAACACCGTAACATTCAGTCGCCGCTCCACCCGCAATCTGAGCGATTACATCATTGGAAATATCAATTTGGCCATAATCATTTCTGATTTCGATTGACATGATACTGCCTCCTTGGCTCATTTTAACTAAATTAATTGTACTACACAAAATTTGATTATAAAAGATAACGTTGAGAATCGTCCAGTTCATCACGGTTTTCCAGCCAGTTTTGTCGATGTTTGCGAAATTTTGCCGGCTAATGATTAGATTTTCCTTTTTCCTTATTTTTATTTCACCGCTGTAAAGTAATTTTTCTTGAATCCTTTCCTGAAAAGAGTTGCATAGATTGTTTGTCTATGTTAAATTATTATGGTATGTGAATACTCGCACTGAGGAATTATTCAGATTGATCTGTAAGGAGGGAATATAGATGCCAAAAAAATGTGTTGTAACTGGTCGTAAAACTCGTACAGGTAATAAACGTTCTCACGCAATGAACGCGAACAAACGTACTTGGAAACCAAACCTTCAAAAAGTACGTATCTTAGTTGATGGCAAACCAAAACGTGTTTGGGTTTCTACTCGCGCTTTAAAATCAGGTAAAGTAGAACGTGTATAATAAAACACATATAAAAGTGTAAGTAAAGTCGTCTGATGCGCACTTTACTTACACTTTTTTATTGCAAAAAAATACCACCCAAAACCGGATGGGTGATATTCCGAACCAATGAATGATTATGAAACGAAATGATTTCATAACGCATATTATTCTTTTCTTTTTTTCTTTTTATTGCTGCCTGAAAATAAATTGATGCAGGAACGGGTAAGATTGCTTAAAAACTTTGGCAATTGGAAAGTATAAACTCGCACAATCAAACCTCCTTATAAGTCACTGCTTCTTATCATTAAACATATGCCTGAAGAAAAGGAGATATAACCTTGCTCATCCACTAGCTCATTGCTGGTGAACCGGCTCGACCCCACTTCGATTCTTTCGCTTGTCGTCTCATACTTGACGCCGCGCAATGTCACATTTTCCACCGCTTGCTGAAAAGAGAAGAATGAAAGATAACGGTACTTTTCATCTCTGACGATCGTATGCTTTCCCGGCAACAGGATGCTGATTTCATTATGTCTATTAATAATTTTATGTTCGATGTGCGGATAATGTGATTTCATATGATAAAGGGAGCGTACGGCCGCTGCAAAGTGGTCCAGACGTCCGCCGGTTACCCCCGTAATGAATATTTCATTTGGATTGTAAGAGATGGCTTTGGCAAGCGCCAGATCCGTGTCGGTTTCATCTTTTTCCGCGCGATGTTTTTCGATTTTTTTTACTTCCCTGCAAATCTTCTCCCATTCCTGTTCTGTCAACGAGTCAAAATCCCCGATCACTTCATCGGGAACGATTCCCTCTTCAAGTAGATAGAGAGCGCCGCGATCCGCTCCGATATAATAGATATCATGGTCATTTCTGAATCTGTCAAAGGAGCATAATTCATACTTTGGACCGCCTGCGCAAATCAATACTTTCCTCATGTTCAAATTGCAGCCTCACCACTCGTTTTTATTGCTTGCAAAGCGGCTTTCCGGTCTTTTTGATTATAGATCGCTGAACCGGCCACGAAAATCGTTGCCCCCGCTTTTGCACAAGGCACGATTGTTTCTGCCGTAATGCCCCCATCCACTTCGATTTCCACATTTAACCCTTTTTCTTTTATCATGTTGGAAAGAGCTTCAATTTTTGGCACAACGCTTTCGATAAACTTTTGTCCCCCAAAACCAGGGTTGACCGTCATCAACAAGACGAAATCCACATCGCCCAACACATGTTGGATTATTTCAATCGGCGTGTGGGGATTTAGTACAACCCCCGGTTTTACACCAAAAGAACGGATTAATTGAATGGTGCGGTGCAAATGAGGACAAGCTTCCACATGCACAGAAATCCAGTCCGCTCCCGCTTTCGCGAAGGCTTCAATATATTGATCGGGATTTTCGATCATCAAATGCACATCCAATGGCAATGTGGTCAAAGGTCTCAACGCCTGTACGACAATCGGGCCCATTGTAATGTTTGGAACGAAATGGCCATCCATCACATCAATATGAATCAGGTCAGCTCCCGCTTCTTCCACTTCTTTTACTTCTTCGCCCAATTTCGCAAAATCCGCTGATAAGATTGATGGTGCAATTTTAATCATGTCTAATACCTCGGCTTTCGATCAATGATTTCTTGTAAAAATTGTAAATAATGCTCATAACGGAATTCCTGGATCTCTCCGGACTCCATACCTTCTTTTATGGCACATTTCGGTTCTTTTAAATGGAGACATCCACGGAATTTACACTCATCTTTTTTTCTCTCGAACTCAGGAAAACAACTTGGCAAGTCTTCTTTTTCGATATGATCAAAGTCGAATGAACTGAATCCAGGTGTATCTGCCACAAGTCCACCGGCCACTTCAATCAATTCCACATGTCGTGTCGTATGTTTGCCTCTTCCCAAAGTTTGGGAGATTTCCCCTGTTTTTAAATTTAACTCCGGAATCAAGGTGTTTAATAATGTGGATTTTCCGACACCGGATTGCCCTGCCAACACCGTTGTTTTTCCTTCCAAAAAGGGTTCAAGTTTCTCAAGCAACTTAGGATCGTGTTTATAAGTATCTATCACTTCATACCCGATTTCTTGATAGATTTTTATATATTGTTGGATTTCTTCTTTTTCATTTTCCAAAAGCAGATCCATTTTGGTCAAGCAGATGATTGGCGTCACTTGATGGGACTCCAATACGACCAAAAACCGATCCAATAAAATCAGATTGAAATCCGGCTCTTTCACGGAAAAAACGAGCAATGCCTGATCCACATTGGCAATTGGCGGCCGAATCAATGCATTCTTCCGGGGGAAGATTTTGGTGATCACCCCATCGGAACCTTCTTTTTCTTTTGCGTATTCGACAAAGTCGCCGACGAGAGGTTGTTCCCCCCGTTTCCGGAAAACCCCTCGTCCACGGCATTGCAATAATTGTCCTTCGTCATATACATAGTAGTATCCGCTTAAAGCCTTTCGAATTTGCCCATTAGGCATCCCATTCCTCCTTCATCTGCTCACTCGTATGGAATTGTTTTTTCTTCAATGACCATTGAATCTTTTTCGATTCGGTATGCTGCTGTAGAACCTTCTTCAATCACCAATTGAATACGATATGTCGTATCTTCCGTAATCGTAAATTCATCATAAGGCTTCAACATATTGTTGGATTTATCCTGAATGAAAATTCTCACTTTCTGCGGTTGTCCCGTCAATGCATGATCATATGGGATCACCACATCTTTTACATAGACTTTTTCAAGTTTTTGTTTAGGTCCTTTTGAAATGGTAACGTTAATCGTTTCCCCAATTTCCAATTTTGTATTCGGCTTTGGATCCTGGGAAACGACGCTGCCAGCCGGTATATTGTCGGAATGGACTTCTTCGACAATTTTAATTTTATAGCCTGAACTTTTCTCATATTCCCTCATGGCTGACTGATTATAGCCAGTCAAATCCGCCACCGTGCCGATTTGTTTTCCTTTGCTCACCGTCAATGTGATAACCGTATCTTCCGGAACCACCGCCTCGCCCGGTGAAGGGTCTTGGCTGATGATTGTTCCTTCCGATTGATTGGAATATTCCTCGACCACATTTACATCTTTGAATTTATCACGAATAATGGAAAGCACCTGATCCAATTGTTTTCCGACATAGTCTTGCATTTCGACCTCTTCATCGCCAACCGATACGATCAAGTCGATTTTCGAGCCTTTCGCCCTTGTCAATCCGGCTTTCGGGTCCGTTTCGATGACCAACCCTTCTTCCACTTCATCGGAATTCTTTTCTCGTATTTCACCGATTTCAAATCCCGCTTTCTCTAATACGTCAGTGGCTTCTTCCACTTCCATATTCGAAACATCCGGTATTTCCACCTTATCCGGAAGAATCAAGTTAATCAAAACAATGAACAGGATAATTAGAAGAAGAGCTGCTCCTCCAATGATTGCCCACAGTTTTTTTCTATTTTTCTTTTGTTTGACCTTTTGTTTTTTCGTATTTTCCTTTTCTTTCCCATTATTCGTTATTTTATTTTTTTCAGAAAGGGCAGGCTTTATTTCTTTCGTTTTAGCCATATCATCGATTGGCAAAGACTCCTTGATAATCGGAATGGCTTTCGTTTCTTCATTATCTATCGGTGGACGGAATTTCGGTTCGTTCCGCCTGCTGGGAGACAATACAGTTTCCAAATCCGCCGCCATTTCTTCCACAGAAGCATAACGGTGATCCGGATTTTTCGCTGTCGCCTTCAAGATGACATTTTCCAAACTTTGTGGAATCGACGCGTCAAAATCCCGGACGGAAGGTGTCTCTGCCTGCAGGTGCTTCAAGGCGATCGATACTGGAGATTCCCCAGAAAAAGGCACCTCTCCGGTCAATAGCTCATACAAAACAATTCCTAGAGCATAAATATCGGATTTTTTCGTCGCAACGCCTCCGCGTGCTTGTTCCGGCGATAAATAATGGACTGTTCCCATCACCGAATTTGTTTTTGTATAACTGGTCGCGGCAAGGGAGGTCGCAATGCCAAAATCCGTTATCTTCACATTTCCGTTTTCGTCCATTAAGATATTCTGAGGTTTGATGTCACGGTGTATGATTTGATTCTCATGGGCGTGGCTGATTGCGCTCGCCAGTTGCTTCATAATTTGGACGCTTCTGGCAGGGGAAAGAGGAGCATTTTCTTTTATGTACTGCTTCAGCGTTTTCCCTTTTACATACTCCATGACAATATAGTGCATATCCCCGTCTTCGCCTACGTCATAAATGCTGACAATATTCGGATGGGTCAAACTTGTTGCAGATAAAGCCTCCCGATGAAAACGGCGCATACTTTCTTCTTCATTTGCCGAATCATAGCGCAATACTTTGATTGCCACATCCCGATTTAAAATCATGTCGTGAGCTAAATATACATTGCTCATGCCACCGCCGCCGATAAGTTTGATTACCTTATAGCGATCATTTATGCGTTTTCCTTCAAGCACACTTTACACCTCCTCTTCCGTCATCATCAGCAAGATAAGGGAAATATTGTCTTCCCCACCGCTGTCATTGGCCAATTGGACAAGTTTCCGCCCTTTTTCGGAAATCGGCATTGGATAAGTGATAATGGCCGCCATTTCATCCGTTGATATTTTATTGCTCAAACCGTCTGAACAAATGAGCAAATAGGAATATTCTTTTAAGGTCAATTCGTAAAAATCCGGTTCAATTGTTGGCTCCGTCCCCAAAGCTTTTACAATAAAATTTTTCTGAGGATGATTTTGGGCTTCTTCTTCACTGATTTCACCGCTGTCCACCAAAATATTGACATATGAATGGTCCCTCGTAATCAGATCCACGCTGTTGGAAGTGAAATGATAAACCCGGCTATCGCCAATATGGCCGATCAGGCAGTGGTTTTTGTCGATCAACACAGCAATAAAGGTCGTCCCCATGCCTCTGCATTTTTCATTTTCCAACGAATAGTCGTAAATTTTTTTGTTGATATTGGCAATGGATTCTTCCATCCATTTCCGCTTTTCTTCCACACTTGCATTTTGAAACTCCACTTGCAAAAAATAATTGGTCATTTCCTGGATGGCCATTTCACTTGCCACGTCACCCGCGTTATGACCGCCCATTCCATCGGCGAGCAGCGCAAGTTTCAATGAATCCGGGCGCTCCAGAAAAGCTGCCCTGTCTTCATTGACGACTCTTTTTCGCCCAACATCACTTTCCACAGTAAATTTCACAATGGTCACCTCGTCTCGTGAACTCTCTCTTTCGCCCGTAATTGTCCACACGCTGCATCAATATCCGAACCGTGTTCCCTCCGGATCGTTACATTGATGCCATTCTTTTTCAAGGCCTTCTCAAAGGCAAAGATTTGATTTCTCGGAGTGCGTACATAATTCCGCTCCGGCACATAGTTGACCGGAATCAAATTGACGTGGCATTTAATGCCTTTGATGAGTTTCGCCAATTCTTCCGCGTGCTCGATTGTATCGTTGACACCACCGAACAGTCCATATTCAAATGTGACGCGGCGTCCGGTCTTCTCCGTATAATATCGGATGGCCTCCATCAATTTGTCCAATTTGTAAGCCCGGGCAATCGGCATTAACCGTTCCCGAAGTTCCTGATTTGGCGCGTGAAGGGACAATGCGAAATTAATTTGCAGTTCCTCATCGGCAAACTGATAAATTTTTGGTATTATGCCTGAGGTAGAAACGGTGATATGACGCGCTCCAATGTTTAAACCCTTCTCGTGATTGATGACAGTCAAAAATTTCATCAATGCATCATAATTGTCGAATGGTTCACCGATTCCCATCACGACTACATGGGACACCCTTTCATCCGCTTCATCCAAAGCTTGCTGCACTTTGACCACTTGCTCCACGATTTCTCCCGGAAGCAAATGTCTTTTTAATCCGCCCAATGTAGAGGCGCAGAAGGTACAGCCGATACGGCAACCGACCTGCGTCGTCACACAGACGGAATTTCCATAATCATGACGCATCAATACGGTTTCGATGGAGTAGCCGTCTTGCAATTGAAACAGGAATTTAATCGTTCCATCCTTTGATTCCTGCTTTACAATTGTTGAAAGGGTTGTCATGGCAAATTGTTCTTTTAATTTTTCTCTCAGAGGTTTTGGCAAATTCGTCATATCATCGAACGTTTTTACCCGCTTATTATAAAGCCAATCATAAATTTGGGCGGCACGGAACGGTTTTTCCCCTTGATCCGTCAGCCACTCTTTCAATTCATCCAATGTGAATGAATAAATGGACTCTTTCAAATCGGGCTTTTCTTTTTTCTTTCGTTTCTGTGGTGTTTCCGCCTGCTCAACCAACTCATTAATACGTTCATTGAAAATATTGTTATCCATTCTTGATTAGGATTCTCCTTTTATTCAGCTTTTTCGAATAGGGCAACAAAGAAACCGTCGCTTCCAAAGTCTTGAGGAAACACTTGAAGCATTCCGTTCCGCTGTTTTTCCAGCAATGAAACCGGCAAATGTTGAATCGGTGCAAGTTTCATCTCAGGGTGTGACGCCAATAAGGCTTCAACGGTTTCTTCATTTTCTTTTTTATTGACAGTGCATGTGCTGTATACCAGTCTACCGCCCGGCTTTAACAAAGCGACAGCGTTATTAAGCAGTTCCGTTTGGATTTCATGCAAGCGGTCGAAATCCTCTTCCCTTTTCGTATATTTAATATCCGGCTTCCGTCGGATTACACCCAATCCGGAGCAAGGCGCATCGACAAGGATGGCATCGAAGGATTCGGGCTGCAACAGTTCCGCGGCTTTCCTTCCATCGATCGGTGCAGTGTCAACAATCGTGATTCCAAGCCGCGCGCAATTTTCTCCAATCAAATCCAATTTATGGGGATGAATGTCTGTCGCGAGAATCGATCCTTCGTTTTTCATGATTTCCGCCAAATGTGTCGTTTTTCCTCCTGGAGCGGCACACAGGTCCAGCACTCTGTCTCCCGGCTTCGGATTTAATGCGATGGAGGGCATCATGGAGCTTTCATCTTGAATCGTAATGATGCCGTTTTTGAACGCCTCCGTTCTCGCAGCTTGTCCGCTTAAAAGATATAAGCATTGTGGAATCACTTTGCTTTGAACGGCTTGTACGTCTTCATCAGCCAACAGTTGGATCGCCTCTTCCACCGTAGCCTTCAATGTATTGACCCGAACGGTTTGTTTTGGTGGGAGATTATTAGCTTTTAGCATGTCCATCGTTGTTTCCAGTCCGTACATTTCGGCAAACATTTCCACAATCCATCGTGGATGGCTCGTTTCAATCGCGATACGGTCAATCGGGTCTTTAATCTTATCAAGGGAAGGGATTCCCATTCTCAGAATGGATCGTAAAATACCATTCACCATCGAAGCGATCCCTTTATGTCCCCTTCTTTTCGCAATTTCCACGGCTTCGTTGACAATGGCATGTTCAGGGATCTTGGACAAGTAAACGATTTGATAAACGGATAATCTTAACAGCCATCGAACCCATGGATCGATTTTTCCGCGAATAAAGGGCTCCAAATAATAATCCAATGTATATTTATATTGCAGCGTTCCATAAGTCAATTCCGTGAGCAAAGCCCTGTTTTTCGCTTCGATCTGATATTTATTGATTGTTTGATTCAATAAAAGGTTGGAATATGCCTGATTCTGATCGACTGAAAGCAAAATGCTGAGCGCTGCATCTCTGACATTGCCATTCCAAATGAAACTGTTCTTCTTTTTCCTCATTCAAATAAATCTCCAATCTGCAATTTTGAACCCACGCCACGTAAATAATCTTCCGCTGACATGCGCTTTTTACCTGCAGGTTGTAATTCGAGAATTGCGAGGGTTCCTTCTCCGGTAGCCACTTCGAAGTGATCTTTTCCGATTTTGACAACTTCCCCTGGTTGACCTTCCGCTTTTGAGTCGCCCACTTTGGCCCACCAGATTTTCACGTTTTCCCCGTGAAAAGTTGTATATGCCACAGGCCATGGATGAAGACCGCGCACTTGATTATAAATTTCCCGCGCACTCTTTGACCAATTGATCCGCTCTTGTTCCCTCGTAATATTGTGAGCAAAAGTCGCTTTGCTTTCATCTTGCGGGATGCGGTCATTTGTGCCGGCAATGATGTCGGGAAGGGTATCCTTCAACAAATCTCTTCCCAATAAACTTAACTTTTCAAACAGGATCCCTGTATGGTCCGTTTCTTCAATTGGAATTTCCCTTTGGGAGATGATGTCTCCCGCATCCAATTTTTCTGCCATATACATGATCGTTACGCCTGTTTTTTCTTCCCCATCGATGACCGCTTGATGGATTGGCGCACCGCCCCGGTATTTCGGAAGCAGTGAAGCATGCACATTGATGCATCCCAGTTTTGGAGCCTCCAATAATTCCTTTGGCAAGATTTGTCCAAAGGCGGCGGTAATAATTAAATCCGGATTGATGCGCAAAATTTCTTCCAATTCTTCAGAACCCCTCAATTTTTCAGGTTGAAGAACTTTTAAGCCTAAACGGACGGCTTCTTCTTTTACCGGAGGAGGAGTGAGTACCCGCTTTCTTCCGACAGGCCGGTCCGGCTGGGTAACAACTGCAGCAATTTCGTATCCTTCTTCATGTAGCATACGCAAAATTGGCACGGAAAAATCCGGTGTTCCCATAAACACGATTTTTGTCATAAATTATTCTTCCTCCTCCTCAAACATTTCTTCCAATTCTTCTTCCGTATAGATCCGGGTAATTTTCGAATCAAATAATATCCCATCCAAATGGTCGATTTCGTGTAAAATGCAGCGGGCGTCATAATCCATCGCTTCCAGCTGATACACTTGCCCGTATCGGTCATGGGCTTCAATTTTCACGTATGAAGGTCTCTCCACTTCCCCATAAAGCCCCGGAAAGCTTAAGCACCCTTCAATGTCCACAGATGAACCGGATGTTTCAATGACCGTCGGGTTGATCATTTCAATCAATGTCCGTTCTTCCCCCAACTCGACGAGGGCGATGCGAAGCGGGACATTCACTTGGGGAGCGGCAATGCCCATGCCGTCATATTCAACCATCGTTTCGTACATGTCATCCAATAAGGTGATGATTTCCTCATTGATTTCTGTCACTTCTTCGCAGACTTGCGTCAATATTTTTGCTGGATGTTTCACGATTTCTCTGATCATGGGTAACCTCTTTCCATCTATATCATCGTCGGATTCAAATCGATTGTTAAAACAATCCCTTTTTTGATCCATTCCGTTCGATATATTTTCATTAATTGTAAAAATGTTGGAATTAAATTCGGCTCTATTTTGTATTTTATCAGACATTGATAGCGATATCTATTTTGCAGACGGACGATGCCGGCTGTTGTCGGACCGATGATGGAAGCGTCAAAAGAAAGACTGGACCGCAGATAGTCGGCGCATCTTTTTGCGTATTCCGCCGACATCATAACATCTTCATGGGACACTTGGATGAGGGCGATATAATAATATGGCGGATAGGCCGCTTCATGACGCATCATCATTTCCTTTTTATAAAAAGGTTCATATTGTTGTTCTTTCGCAAATTGAATTGCATAATGTTCCGGCGTATAGGATTGGATGATCACCTCTCCAGGCTTTTCCGCTCTTCCTGCACGGCCGCTCACCTGGGTCAGAAGCTGGAAAGTCCGTTCAGCTGCCCGAAAATCCGGCAAATGCAGGGAAGTATCCGCACTTAAGACTCCCACCAGGGTGATGTTCGGAAAATCCAACCCTTTGGCAATCATTTGCGTTCCAAGTAAAATATCCGCTTTCTCGGCCCCGAAATCTTCCAAAATCGCTTCGTGGGCGCCCTTCCGTTTGGTCGTATCCACATCCATCCGCAATACGCGCGCTTCAGGAAAAAGTTTTGTCAATTCTTCCTCCACTTTCTGAGTACCGGTGCCAAAGTATCGGATATGCTCACTTCCGCACTCGGGGCAATTGGTTG
Source organism: Ureibacillus sp. FSL W7-1570 (assembly GCF_038593265.1). GTDB lineage: Bacteria > Bacillota > Bacilli > Bacillales_A > Planococcaceae > Ureibacillus > Ureibacillus suwonensis. Next base: position 122,966 of record NZ_CP151979.1, on the reverse strand, counting down.
GAACAGGCTGTTCATAACCGCAATAGTGGCATTTCAATTTCTCGTTATAACGGTGATACGTCAAAGAAATATCGCAATTTTCACATTGCATCACCGTTCCGCAATCCCGGCACAACACAAAGGAGGAGTAACCCCTGCGATTTAAAAACAGCACAATTTGTTCCTTCTTTTTCAAACGATCGCGGATGGAGTCAGCCAATTTCTCTGAAAACATGGAGCGGTTGCCCTTTTTCAATTCCTCCCGCATATCGACGATTTCCACGGATGGCAACGGCTGCTTCAAAGCCCGCTCTTTTAACGTCAATAGTTTATAGACATTCTTCCTTGCCCTTGCATAGGATTCCAAACTCGGCGTGGCACTGCCCAAAATGACCGGGCATTGATGAAATTTGCCTCTCCAAATGGCCACATCCCTGGCATGGTATCTTGGCGAATCTTCCTGCTTGTAAGACGATTCATGTTCTTCATCGAGAATGATCAGCCCGACATTTTCAAAGGGCGCAAAGACAGCGGACCGGGCTCCGACCACCACTTTTACTTTTTGTTGGTGAACTTTCCGCCACTCATCGTACTTCTCGCCGACGGAAAGACCGCTATGCATGACCGCAACCCGCTCCCCGAACCTTGAGCGGAACCGGTTGGTGATTTGAGGCGTAAGGGAAATCTCCGGTACAAGGACAATGGCTTCCTTTCCTTGTTGGATGCAATGTTGAATGGCTTGAAGATACACTTCCGTTTTTCCGCTTCCTGTCACTCCATGCAATAAAAAGGTTTCCGGAGAACCTTTGTCCATTGCATCCAAAATGTCCTTTAAAGCCGTTTCCTGTTCCGCTGTCAATGTTAAAAAATCCGTTTTCTCCACATCTTTTTTAAATGGATTCCGATACACTTCCTCAAAAATGTATTCTGCAGCTCCAAGTTCAATAACGGCTTGCAGCACTTGGGGAGAACATGTTGTTTCTTCATGAATCACTTCCGGCTCCATGATTTCTCCCACATGTTCTTGCATCCATAAAACAAGCTGCTTTTGTTTTTTTGCACGATTTGAAAGTCCCTCATAAATCATTTGAAGAAGATTTTGGTCCGCTGCAATCTTCACTTTGCGGACTTCTTTGATCTTCCCTTTTTGTTTCACGACATTTTCGATTGAGAGCAAATGCATTTTTAACGCTTTTTTCAGCGGGATGAGCAATCCATCTTTCTCAAACTCTTTATAATCCACTTTCGTCGCATGTTGGAAAAACGGTTGCAACGGTTCTTCCAAATTCTTTACATCCGTCTCCAAAATGACCATTTTTTCGTATTTTGCCCTCAACGCCGATGGAAGCATGGCTTGTAAACAATCGATTTCATAGGAAATGGTTTCCCGTTTCATCCATTTCGCCAGTTCCAGCATTTCGCCCGTCAACACCGGCTCGATATCAAGCAAAACAGAGATGGGCTTTAATTTATCGGGGGGCACTTCCGTTTCATTTTTTATTGCCACAACAAAACCTAGAATGTCACGGTTTCCAAAAGGTACTTTCACCCGGCATCCGCACTCAATAAGTTCCTCCATTGTTTCCGGAATGGAATAATCAAATGGGCGGTCGACCGGATATGCGGATACATCAACAATCACTTCTGCAATCTTCATTTGTTCCCTTCGCTTTCAAAATAACGGACAACCAATTCCGTTATTTTCTCAGGCTCTTCCAACCGTCCCTTCCCGACGTATCCGCATGCCAGGTACCCTTCAGAGGGTTCTATAAAGCCATAACCGTCTTCTATGAGCTGTGCAATATTGCGTTTCACTGCAGGATGGTCATACATATGAACGTTCATTGCGGGAGCGATCCAAACAGGACATGTGGCTGCAAGCAGGGTCGTCGTCAACATATCATCCGCGATTCCGTTTGCGAGCTTCCCGATTATATTTGCTGTGGCCGGGGCCACAATGATCAAATCCGCCCAATCCGCCAAATCAATATGGGCAATGGCACTCGGGTCTTTTTCATCAAATGTATCGATATATACATCATTTTTGGACATCACTTGAAACGAAAGCGGGGTAACAAATTTCATTGCCGATTCGGTCATGATCACTTTTACGTTAAACCCCGCCTGAGTCAATTTGCTGACTAGTGCAACCGCTTTGTATACTGCGATACCGCCTGATACTCCAAGTAAAATGTTCCGGCTCATCAAAGTTTCACCCTTTCAAAGGATAAGCTCCCAAAGAATGTTTCTCCGGGAGCTGTTCGTCGTTTCAGTCATTTTCTTTTTTTCAGCTATTGTTCATCAGAATATACTTTATTTTTATCCGGCATTTCCATTTGCAACACACCGGCAGCCACTTCTTCCAATGCCATGCCAACCGGTTTCAATGATTTATATTCGCTTAGCTTCAAAATTCCCGTTTCCTGGATTTGACGGGCACGTTTTGCGGCAAGACTGACCAATGAGTATTTGGAATCCACTTTTTCTTTAAGCAAATCGATCGATGGATAAAGCATATCTTATTCTCCTTTCAACATGGATAAATATCTTTTTTCGACCCGTTCACGGCGGCAATGTTCCGCTGTGATGATCGCATTTATTTTCTCACATGCTTTTTGGATTTCATCATTTTCTACAACATAATCATACAACTTCATCATTTCAAGTTCTTCTTTGGCTGTTTCGATTCTCTTTTTAATGATTTCTTCCGACTCGGTACCGCGTTCTATTAATCGTCTTTCCAACTCCGATAAACTCGGAGGTGCTAAAAAGATGAAAAGAGCTTCAGGCACTTTTTCCCGAATTTGGGCCGCTCCCTGCACTTCGATTTCCAAAAAGACGTCGCGGCCGGCATCCAATGTTTCATTGACGTAATCGAGGGGAGTGCCGTAGTAATTGCCTACAAACTCGGCATATTCCAATAATTTCTCTTCCTCGATCATTCGTTCAAATTCCTCTCTCGTTTTAAAAAAATAATCGACTCCATCCACTTCCCCTTCGCGAGGCGGTCGAGTGGTGATGGAGATGGAATATTCATAATTCGTGTCAGGTTGTTTAAATAGCTCTTTTCTCACCGTTCCCTTACCGACACCCGATGGACCGGAAAGAACAATTAATAATCCGCGTTCTTTTTCCATTGTTTCCATTCTCTCCCTCAATGCTACCTTTCCATGTTTATTCAATATTTTGAACCTGCTCCCTCATTTTTTCCAAAATGGTTTTCGATTGTACAACAACCGGTGAAATGTTCACTGACTGATTTTTCGATCCAATGGTATTGATTTCCCTGAGCATTTCTTGCATAAGGAAATCCAATTTTCTCCCGATGGAATGGGGTTCTTCCAATGTCTCTTCCAATTGTTGGAAGTGGCTTTCCAATCGATCCAATTCTTCCGATATATCAATCCGATCGGCAAAAAGGGCAACTTCCGCAAGAATCCGGTCATCCAAATCTTCCACATTCACGATTTCCGCAAGTCTTTCCGTCAACTTGTCGCGGTATTTCTTCACGGCATCTTGTGAATGTTCCCGGATGAATCTCACTTGCGTTTTGAGCTCTTCGTTATATTGAAGCAGTACTTGCTTTAATTCCTGCCCTTCCCGTTCCCGCATCTCCACCAATTTTTCCATCGCTTCGCGGACAGCAATTTCAACACTGGCTGCAATCTCTTCCGGTGTTAACTCCTTTTTTTCATACAACAGTGCACCTTCCAATGATAGCACTTCTTGCATGGAATATTGCTCATCTATCGGGATTACTTGGCGAAGTTCATCTTTTGCATTTTTATAGGATTCAATAAGAGACCAATTAATTTTAAAATCTTTTACTTCTTCACCAGTAAGTTTTAAGTTTACTAAACAATCAAATTTCCCCCGTTTAACATATTGGGAAATGATTTTTTTTGCAAGCAGTTCTGCCTCTAACCACTCTTTCGGAAATTTTGTATAAATTTCTAAAAAGCGATGATTCACTGAGCGAATTTCCACTGTCAGTTGATAATCATTCGTAGTTGTGACACCTCTGCCAAAACCAGTCATACTACGCACCAAGGTAAGTCACACCTTTCATAAAGCTATGCTCCAATTATAACACATGATTAGAAAATTATAACGCATTTATCCATTATTAGAAGATGAACTCAACTTTTTTATTTTATTTGAAAAACATCTTTTAGTCCATCATAGTATGATGTTTTCGGCAAAGGACCGATTTCCCTCTCATATTTTTCACCGCTTAACACAACAGGTTCTTCAATTAAATAAAACATCTCCGCAAATTCACGCATAAACGGGTTGAATAATCCCACCATTTGAACCATTCGTTTCGTTACAATGGAGATTTTTTTATCATATCCCGTAAGCTCACGGATCATTTGAATGATTTCTTCCCCGGTAATTGGACCGTATGAAGGGATATTCCACTCTTGCCCATAAGCCTTTTCATTCATTACCAAGTTTACAAAAGCCTTTGCTCCGTCAGGCAAATAGATATATTCTCTCGCCAACTTTGGATTTCCTAAAAACATGGCCTTTTTATTGTTGATAACGGCACTGATGGTTGTATTTAATGTGGTATTGTCCGCATTTGGACCGTAAAAATCCGGGAAATGGGCAATTGTATATGTAATTTCGGAATTCTTGATCATGTTTTCCAATTGCAATCGGATTTTCCCTTTTTTAGTATGAGGATTTTTCGGCATATCCTCCGTCATTTTTTTGCCGACGCTTCGACCATAAGCATAGATATTATCAACATAAGCCAATTTTAAGTTGTACATTTTTACCGTTTGAATGACATTGTCCATTAATACAGGAAGTTTTTTCCATTCTTGATAAGGGATATTCACTGAATGGACGATTAAATCCACATCTTGGGCTGCTTTAAGTAAATCGGTTTGATTAAATAAGTCTCCTTGCACCACTTCCACTCGTTCTTCGTTGTGGAATAGCCTCAGCAATTTCTCCTTATTTCGTGCAAAAGCTTTCACTTCGATTCCCCGATCGGAAAATTCTTTTACAAGTGAAGAACCCATATTCCCTGAAGCACCAAGAACCAATACTTTTTTCATAAAAAACTCCTCCTTTTTATTGTCCAGTGGTCAATTAAAGGTTCATCAAGTTTTATTGACCACTGGTTAAATATATGTAAAAAAAAATTAACACACTCCCTTAAGCAAAAATTTCACATGATCAATCGCAGCACCCTCCACCTCATCATAACCAACAATATGCGATAAATAGTGACTGACAAAACCATGCAAGGAAAGAAAAATTGACCAAATATCCTTTAATTGCAATTTTTGATTCGATAATGTGTATAAAGCATTGGCAAACTTGTCATATACCTTTATCGGTTCTTCATTGATGAAATTGCGCACCTCATCATCTTTAAGCATAAACATAATTTCATAATGGCTCTGATGGTTTAAACCAAACTTGATGTACCCAAGCATACATTGCTCAAGTTTTTCCGAGTTTTCAATGTCCTGCTCCAACACATGATCCAATTCCTGTTCCAATAGAACAAAATATTCCTTTACCAATGCATAAAATAATTCCGCTTTACTTTGAAAATGATAATACAGAGCTCCGTGTGAGCAGCCAAGTTCTTTTGCAATTTGACGCATCGAAACTTGCTGATATCCGTTTTTTACGAACAAATCTCTTGCTGCATCCATTATCATGTTTGGCGTAAGAACAGGTTTTGACGCATCTCTTGCCATGATAAATCCTCCATGTCTTTCTCGTTGCAATCAATTTATTGACCGCTGTTCAATAATAAGATAATTCAATTGCTGTTAAATGTCAAAAGAATTTTTCTCATTAAACTTTTCATATCTTGGGAATTGCTTTAGAATCAATGCAGATATATAGAAACATAATAAAATAATATCTCAGTGATTTTTTAAGAAAAGAGGAACAATTATGGCATTTGATGGATTATTTACAGTAGCGATGATCAATGAACTGAAGGGACTTGAAACCGGCCGGATTTCAAAAGTTCATCAACCGAATGCATTGGAAGTGGTGCTCCATATCCGGGCAAAAGGGAAAAATGAGAAATTATTATTTTCCATTCACCCATCATATGCCCGTGTTCACATAACAAAAGAATCGATTGATAATCCACAAGAACCGCCAATGTTTTGCATGCTCCTCAGAAAACATATCGAAGGCGGCATTATTACACGAATTGAAAATGAAGGTTTTGAACGGGTGATCACGTTTCACATAGAAAGCAAAAATGAAATCGGCGATCCGGTCAACCGGAAATTGATCATTGAAATCATGGGAAGGCACAGCAATTTGGTCTTAGTCGATGGCGAAACCAATAAAATCATCGATGGATTAAAACACTTGCCGCCTTCCGTCAACAGTTTCCGTACGGTGCTTCCCGGATTTGAATACGTCCATCCGCCGGTACAGCACAAAGTGAATCCGCAAACCATTTCAGATGAAGAGATTAAGCAGTTTTTCTCAACGGAAAAAACATCGCAAGAAGTGGTGTCCCATTTTGCCGGGTTCTCCCCTTTTCATGCGAAAGAATTGTTGTATCGAATGAAGAGCGGGGATGCAATCAATGTGTTCCGCTCCTTTATCAATGAAGTGACGGGAAGCGCGAATCCAACTTATTTGGAAGCTGATGGAAAACCTTATTTTTCGCCGACAACCATCACGCATTTGACGGGTAAAATCACCCATTATGAAGATTTGAGCCCCCTTCTGGACCGGGTATTTTTCGCACGGGCAGAGAGGGATCGGGTGAAACAGCAAGCGGGTGACTTGGAACGCTTCATCCACAACGAAATCAATAAACTGAACACAAAACTGGAAAAATTACATAACGATCTGGAACAGGCATCGAAACTGGATCAATATCAATTGTTCGGGGAACTCTTAATGGCCAATTTATATCAATTTGAAAAGGGCATGAAAGAAGTGACCGTCATCAATTATTACAATAATGATGAAATCACCATTCCGCTGGATGAAAGAAAAACGCCTGTGGAGAATGCACAGGGCTACTATACGAAATACAATAAAGCAAAAAATGCCCTTATCCGGGTAAAGGAACAAATTGATAAAACGAAAGAGGAAATCGATTACTTTGAGATGCTGTTGAACCAAGTCAACCAGGCAAGTCCGGCGGATATCGAAGAAATACGGGAAGAACTTGCCGAAGAGGGTTATTTGAAAAAGCGGAATAAAAAGCAAAAAAATAAACCGGTGAAACCCGCTCCCGAAAAGTTCATTTCATCCACAGGCATTCCGATTTCCGTCGGCAAAAACAATAAACAAAACGATTATTTGACCTTCAAGCTTGCAAAGAAATCCGATATTTGGCTTCATACGAAAGACATTCCCGGCTCCCACGTCGTCATTCATTCAAATCAGCCGGATGAAACAACTTTGAAAGAAGCGGCCATTTTAAGCGCCTATTTTAGCAAAGCACGAAATTCCTCTTCCGTCCCGGTGGACTATACCCAAATCCGCCATGTAAAAAAACCGAGTGGTGCAAAACCCGGCTTTGTCATTTATTTTGAACAAAAAACCCTCTACGTCACACCGGACGAAGAAGTCGTATTAAAGCTGAAGCAAAAAGAATAGCATCTCTGTTCCCTGGGTTGTTATAACAAAAAGACTCCTGATTTCTTCGATGAATCAGGAGTCTTTTTATTTTTATTTTTATTTTAATCTGCCCGCTTTCAAATCTTCATGCCAATTTTTTAGGAACGGGATATCTTCCGATTTGATGGCGCCGGTTTCCTTTGCGGCTTCAATCAAATAATCGAAGTTTGTTAGGCTTACATATTTCACACCGGCTTTTTCAAATGTCTCTTCCGCTTTTGGCAAATTGTATGTATAAACACATACAACCCCAACCACTTCGCAGCCTGCTTCTCTCAGCGCTTCAACCGCAGTCAAGGATGAACCGCCAGTGGAAATGATATCTTCCACCACAACCACTTTTTGCCCCGGCTCAATTTTTCCTTCGATTTGATTGCCGCGGCCATGATCTTTCGGTTTGGAACGCACGTACACCATCGGCAGCTGCAACAGGTCGCTCACCCATGCCGCATGGGGGATGCCGGCTGTGGCAGTTCCTGCAACCACTTCCGTTTCAGGGAAATGTTCTTTGATTTTCTCTGCCAATCCGTTCGCAATTTGTTTTCTTGCTTCCGGATATGAAATTGTCAGACGTGTATCACAATAAATCGGGGATTTGATTCCGCTTGCCCATGTGAATAAATCCGTCGGGTTCAATTCGACAGCCCCGACTTTTAACATAATTTGAGCGATATCTTTTTCGATTGCCATTAATTTCCCTCCCAAAGTCGACATACTTCTTTATATGCTTCCACTACATTCTCCGCTTTCGTCACTGCCCGTCCAACCACAATGTAGGACGAACCGTTTTGCCGCGCATAATCAGGTGTAGCCACCCGTTTTTGGTCGTGGGCATCTCCGCCTAAAAGTCTAATCCCCGGCGTCACCCGAAGGAATGCTTCCCCGCAACGTTCCGCAATCTGCTTTGCCTCATGAACCGAACAAACGACGCCATCCAAACCTGCTTCTTTTGTAAGTTGTGCATAATGCAACACCGATTCCATCAAAGTTAAAGGAATTTTTTGCTCCTTCTGCATTTGCTCTTCCGTTGTCGAAGTTAATTGAGTGACCGCAATCAGCAACGGTCTTTTCACGTCACTGCCTGCCTCCAATCCTTCAAGGGCCGCTTCCATCATTTTTTTGCCGCCAGCAGCATGGACATTGACCAAATCCACCCCTAATCGGGCAAGACCTTTCATGGCGGATTTCACCGTATTTGGAATATCATGCAGTTTTAAATCAAGAAAGATGTCATGTCCCAAATCCTTAATTTTTTTGACGATATCGGGACCTTCTTGATAAAACAGCTCCATTCCCACTTTCACGAACAATTTTTCATTGAAATGATGCAAAAATTGGAAAACCTCTTGTTCACTTGGAAAATCTAAAGCAATAATCGGTTTATTCATCAGCGGTGACTCCTTCCGATAATTTCTTTAATGTGTTTCACTCCAAGTTCATCCAATTTCGCCGGAAGTTCATCAATTAATTTTGGACAGATGAATGGATCGACAAAGTTCATTGTTCCTACCGCCACAGCGGAAGCACCGGCAGACATGAAATCGATCACATCTTGGACGTTTGTAACACCACCCATGCCGATGATCGGAATATCCACCGCTTTATACACTTCATAAACCATTCGAATGGCTATCGGTTTGACCGCTGGACCGGAAAGTCCCCCAGTCACATTGGCAATCAAAGGCTTGCCCGTTTTTTCATCAAGTCTCATGCCCACTAATGTATTGATCATCGTAATGCCATCCGCACCGCCGATTTCAACCGCTTGGGCCATTTCAACGATATTGGTTACATTCGGGGATAACTTCACATATACCGGCACTTGAGAAACGGCCTTCACTTGTTCAACCAGCTCCCGGGCAATCACCGGATCCGTTCCGAACGTAATACCTCCTTGTTTGACATTCGGGCAAGAAATATTCAATTCCAATGCCTTTACATTAGGTGCAGTCGAAATGCGGCGGGCCACTTCCACATAATCTTCCGTCGTTGACCCTGCCACATTGGCGATAATCGGTACATCGAATCGCTCGAGCCAAGGCAATTCTTCAGCCATGACTTTTTCAAGACCCGGATTTTGCAACCCGATCGCATTCAACATCCCTGCAGGAGTCTCAGCTACACGCGGAGTCGGATTTCCAAGGCGCGGTTCTACGGTCGTCGCTTTAATCATGATGGCGCCCAACTTGGAAAGATCATACAACCCGGCAAATTCACGGCCGAATCCAAAGCAGCCCGAAGCAGGCATTATCGGATTTTTCAAATCTAATCCTGGGAGTTGGATATCCAATCGATTCATATTTTCACAACTCCTTTCTCAAAAACGGGACCATCCGAACAAATCTTCACGTAATCTTTTTCCTGTCCCTCCTGCGTTTTGCAAACGCAAGCAAAACAAGCGCCAATGCCGCAACCCATCCGTTCCTCCAAAGAAATATAACCTTTTTTGTCTTCATACATGGAGGAAAGCGCCCGTAACATTGGAAGCGGTCCACAGGAATAGAAGACATCAAAATCCGGTTTCAGTTCATTCAACAAATCCGTTACAAATCCTTTAAATCCTTTTGAGCCATCGTCCGTCACGTAATGGGTTTCACCTAATTTGGTAAATTCCTCTTCATAAAAGGCAACCTCTTCCGTTTGGAAACCAAATACGTGGATGGTGCGGACGCCACGGGCATTTAGCTGTTTGGCGAGTTCGTACAATGGAGGAACCCCGATCCCTCCGCCGACAAGCAAAGCTGTTTCACCTTGCTGGGCCGCTTCTACCGGAAAACCGTTGCCTAGCGGACCCAATACATCCACTTCATCGCCTATTTGCTTTTGGGATAACACATTCGTCCCTTTGCCTTGTGCGCGATAGATGATTGTAAACTCATTGGCGTTTTTATCAATATTTGCGATGCTGATTGGCCGTCTGAGCAGAGGATCCAGCAAATTTGAAACTCGTATATGAACAAATTGTCCAGGAGTCATCTCCTGAACAATTTGTCCTTGCAGCGTCATTTCGAAAATATTTTTCGCAATCTCCCTTTGGCGAACGACGGTCATCCGTTCCTGTTGAATCATGAATATACCTCCGATTTCGGCATTTCTTGAATAGCAAAGGTCATGGATTCAATGACTTTAATTAACGCATTTGCCGTATCCAAAGACGTTAAGCAAGGGATTCCGTTTTCTACCGCTTCCCGACGAATGCGGAAACCGTCACGGGCAGGTTGTTTTCCTTTTGTTAATGTATTGATGACCACTTGCGCTTCTCCGTTTTGGATTACATCCACCAACGTTTTTCCTTTGCTGCCAATTTTTTCAACGACTTCAGTGAGGATGCCGGCTTCTTCAAATTTTTTCGCTGTTCCTTCTGTCGCCATGATGCGGTAACCGACAGCTTGGAAACGTTTCGCAATGCTCACCGCTTCTTCCTTATCTTTATCTGCCACCGTAAAGAGCACTGTTCCGTATGGTTGAATTTTCATGCCGGAAGCAACCAAGCCTTTGTACAATGCTTTTTCCAATGTTTCATCTTTACCCATTACTTCCCCAGTGGATTTCATTTCAGGGCCAAGGGTAATGTCTACACGGCGAAGTTTTGCAAAGCTGAATACCGGCACTTTGACATAGACGCCTTTTCTCTCTTCCACAAGGCCTGGTTGATATCCTTGATCCACAATGGATTGACCTAATATCACTTTTGTTGCGACGTTTGCCATCGGAATGTTTGTGATTTTACTTAAGAATGGCACTGTTCTGGATGCACGAGGGTTGACCTCAATGACATATACATTGCCGCCGGAAATGACATATTGGATGTTCATTAATCCAACAATATTTAATCCTCTTGCCAAACGCGTTGTGTAATCGACAATCGTGTCGATTTGTTCTTTTGTCAAACTTTGAGGCGGATAAACGGAGATGGAGTCGCCGGAGTGCACCCCTGCACGTTCAATATGTTCCATGATTCCAGGAATGATCACATTTTCTCCGTCTGAAATCGCATCGACTTCCACTTCTTTACCTGTCAAGTAGCGGTCAATCAACACCGGATGATCTGGTGAAGCTTCCACCGCATTTTCCATATAATGTTTCAATTCGTCTTCGTTATAAACGATTTCCATTGCACGGCCGCCAAGTACGTAAGAAGGACGAACCAATACCGGGAAGCCGATTCTTTTCGCAATGGCCAATGCTTCATCCAATGATACCGCAGTGTCCCCTTCCGGTTGAGGGATTTCCAATTCTTTTAATGCTTGTTCAAATAAATCGCGGTTTTCTGCACGGTCGATATCTTCCAAAGATGTACCTAAAATTTTCACACCGTGTGCCGCTAATTTGTCAGCCAAGTTGATGGCTGTTTGTCCACCGAATTGAACGACTACGCCAACCGGTTTTTCTAAATCGATGATGTTCATCACGTCTTCGATTGTTAACGGCTCGAAGTAAAGTTTGTCCGAAATTGAGAAGTCCGTTGAAACCGTTTCAGGGTTGGAGTTGATAATGATCGCTTCATACCCCGCTTCCTGAATCGCCCATACGGAGTGCACCGTTGCATAGTCGAACTCGATCCCTTGTCCGATCCGGATCGGACCTGATCCAAGCACGATGACGGATGGTTTTTCAGTCACAATCGATTCGTTTTCTTCTTCATAAGTGCCGTAATAATAAGGGGTTGCGGATTCGAACTCTGCCGCACAAGTGTCGACCATTTTGTAAACAGGAACAATTCCGTTTTCTTTGCGCAATTCATAAACTTCTCTTGCGTCCATATTCCAAAGTTCAGCGATTTTTTTGTCTGCAAAGCCCATGCGTTTCGCTTTTCTTAAAATGTCTAAATCCAATTTATTTTCTTTCAATTCAGATTCCAAATCGATGATATTTTTTAATTTGTACAAGAAGAATAGATCAATTTTTGACCATTCGTGGATTTGTTCAGGCGTAACGCCTCTGCGCATGGCTTCCGCAATGAAGAATAATCGTTCGTCCCCTGCTTTTCTGATGCGTTTTTCCACCCAGTGGTCGTCATGTTCTTCAGCATGTTTCAAATCGATATGAATATGGCCGGTTTCAAGGGAGCGCACCGCTTTCAAGATCGCCTCTTCGAAAGTGCGTCCTAAAGCCATCACTTCCCCAGTGGCTTTCATTTGAGTGCCCAAATTCCGTTTGGCTGATTCGAATTTATCGAATGGCCAACGTGGAATTTTTGCCACTACATAGTCGATGGCAGGTTCAAAGTCTGCATATGTAGTGCCTGTAACCGGGTTTTTAATTTCGTCCAGCGTTAAACCGACCGCAATTTTTGCAGCAATTTTCGCAATCGGATATCCTGTCGCTTTTGACGCCAAGGCAGATGAACGGGAAACCCGCGGATTCACTTCAATGACATAATAGTTGAAACTGTTTGGATCAAGGGCTAATTGAACGTTACAGCCGCCTTCGATTTTCAATGCGCGGATAATATCCAATGAAATGTCGCGGAGCATTTGATATTCCCGATCCGTTAATGTTTGGACAGGCGCAACGACGATGGAATCCCCTGTATGGATGCCGACCGGGTCCACGTTTTCCATGCTACATACAACAATCGCATTATTTTTGGAGTCGCGCATTACCTCAAATTCGATTTCTTTGTAGCCGGCAATGGATTTTTCAAGAAGACATTGTTTTACAGGGCTGTATTTCAAACCGCTTGACACGATTTCTTCCAGCTCTTGTTCATTATTACAAATTCCGCCGCCGGTACCACCTAAAGTAAAGGCTGGACGAACAATCACCGGATAACCGATTTTTTCAACAAAGGCTTTCGCTTCTTCCACGCTGTGCACAATGTCGGATTCCGGAACAGGAGCACCCAATTCATACATTAATTGGCGGAACATTTCACGGTCTTCCGCTTTATGGATGGCTTCCAATTTTGTTCCCAAAATTTCAATTCCCAATTCATCCAAAATGCCGGATTTTTGAAGTTCAATGGCCATGTTTAAGCCTGTTTGACCTCCAAGAGTTGGCAAGATGGCGTCAGGCCGTTCTTTTCGTAAAATCCGTGAAACGAATTCCAATGTAATCGGTTCGATGTAAACTTTGTCTGCAATTTGTGTATCTGTCATGATAGTTGCAGGGTTTGAGTTTATAAGAATAACTTTATATCCTTCCTCTTTTAAGGCAAGACATGCTTGTGTACCGGCATAATCAAATTCCGCCGCTTGTCCAATCACAATCGGACCTGAACCGATCACCAAAATGCTTTCGATATCTTTACGCTTAGGCATGTTGTTTTTCCTCCCCTGCTTGTTCCATTAATTTAATAAACTCATCGAATAGGTAGTTTGAATCTTCCGGACCCGGAGATGCTTCCGGATGGAATTGCACAGAAAATACCGGATATTTTTTATGTTTCAATCCTTCGATAGTTCCATCATTCAATGACACATGAGTGATTTCCAAATCCGTACCTTCCAATGAATTTTCATCGATTACATAACCGTGGTTTTGTGAAGTGATTTCGACGATTCCAGTTTGAAGATTTTTTACCGGATGGTTTGCACCGCGATGTCCGAACGGCAATTTATAGCTTTTCGCACCGCAAGCCAGCGCAATCAATTGATGTCCCAAGCAAATGCCGAACATCGGAACTTTTCCGATCAGTTGTTTGATTGTTTCGATGCCTTCAGTCACATCTGCAGGATTCCCCGGTCCATTGGACAGCAAAATCCCTTCAGGACGGAAGCTTAAAATTTTCTCCGCTGGTGTGTTATATGGAACGACGAGCACATCGCAATGGCGGTTATTCAATTCCCGCAAAATGCCCTTTTTCATCCCGAAGTCCATGAGTACCACGCGTTTTCCTCTGCCAGGGCTTGGGAATGGCATTTTTGGAGAAACTTCCTTCACATGGTTTTTCAAATATGGCGTTTCATTTAATTGTCTCACGATTTCTTCCACGTTTACTTCCTCGTCCGCTGCCGTCAACATGGCACGTACCGCACCTTTTGAACGGATAATCCGAGTCAGTTTCCGTGTATCGATTCCTTCAATTCCTGGAATATCTTGATTTTTTAAATATTCATCCAATGTGATTTCACAGCGGAAATTGGAAGGGATTTTCGTCAATTCTCTGACAACCACTCCGCGAATCACGGGAGCGATGGCTTCAAAATCATCGCTGTTGATTCCATAATTGCCGATCAGCGGATAAGTGAACGTAACGATTTGACCGTAAAAGGAAGGGTCCGTAAGCGTTTCCTGATAGCCAGTCATCCCTGTTGTAAATACAACTTCCCCTTGGCTTGCACGTTCGCTTCCGAACGCTTCTCCCTCAAATACTGTCCCATCTTCCAAAATTAAGAGACGCTTTTTCATCATTCTTCCTCCTTATAAACCACATTACCTTCAAAAATTGTCATTACCGGCCAGCCTTTTGCCTTCCAGCCATTGAATGGCGTATTGCGGCCTTTTGAATGGAATTCATTCGCATCAATTGTCTTTTCTTTATTTAAATCGATGATTGTCAAGTCGGCGGAAGCTCCTACCTCTATTTGTCCATATGGCAGATTGAAAATTTCCGCCGGTTTTTTCGTCATCCAATCCACCAATTGTTTCAGTGTGAAGATGCCCGGTTCCACAAATTTTGTATATAGCAATGGAAAAGCTGTTTCAAAGCCTACAATTCCAAAAGGTGCCCCAACCATGCCGCAGCATTTCTCTTCTTGGGTATGCGGCGCATGATCCGTGGCAATACAATCGATTGTGCCATCGAGCAATCCTTCGATAAGCGCCTTTTTGTCCTCGGAAGAACGCAATGGCGGATTCATTTTCCAGTTTGCATCATCGCTCGGAATATCCATATCTTCCAAAAGCAAGTGATGTGGACAAACTTCCGCAGTCACGCGGATTCCCGCTTTTTTCGCATCTCTTACCGTACGGACGGATTCTTTCGTGGAAACGTGGCAAACGTGATATCTTGCGCCTGCCGCCTCTGCCAGCAAAACGTCCCGCGCAATTTGCACCGATTCGCAAACGCTCGGAATGCCTGGGAGTCCCAATTCTTTATTGCGTTTTCCTTCGTGCATCACGCCGCCATAGATCAATGAATTGTCTTCGCAGTGGGCGACAACCACCGCATCGATTTTCGCTGCATCTTGCATTTGCTCGTACATTGTCGATGCAAGTTGAACACCGACACCATCATCTGAAAATGCGACTGCACCATGGGCTTTCAATTCGGCGATATTCGTGCGCTTTTCACCAGCTTCGGCAACTGTAAGGGAGCCATAAGGCAGGACACGAACGACAGCACTTTTTTTAATCAAACCTTTAACATATTCAAGGTTTTCAACAGAGTCCGGAACAGGTTTAGTGTTTGGCATCGCACAGATCGTTGTAAATCCACCCCTTGCCGCGGAACGAGTACCTGTTGCAATCGTTTCTTTATGTTCAAATCCTGGTTCCCGCAAATGAACATGCACATCGACAAATCCCGGAGCCACAAAATTGCCTTTTCCATCGATCACTTCAGCATCGGACGGTTTTTCTTCACCGATGGCGGCAATTTTTCCTTTGTCGATTGTGATCGTTGTTTCAACGAGTTCTCCCTGTTCATTTAACATTTTGATATTTTCAATGAATGTTACCACTGTTATCTCTCCTTCAAAATTGTTTCCAGAATCGCCATACGAACAAATACGCCGTTCCGAATTTGATGGAAAATTCTTGAACGTTCACATTCCACTAATTCTGAGGCAATTTCCACTCCCCGGTTGACCGGTGCGGGATGCATGATGATGGCATGGTCTTTCATCTGCTTTTCCCGTTCAATCGTCAGCCCGTATTCTTGATGATAACTTTCTTTTGAGAAAGGTACGTCATGCCGTTCATGCTGAATTCGGAGCAACATGATTACATCGCTTTCTTCCAGCAGACCGTCCCAAGAGTGCTGCGCCTCAAATTTGCCTGCCCATTCCGGCGGACAAAGGAAATTCACTTTCACTCCAAGCCGGCTCAACGCAATCGCATTGGATTTGGCTACCCGGCTATGGGAAACATCGCCAACAATTGTGACAGTCAATCCTTCAAACCGGCCGAATTCCTTATAAATCGTGTATAAATCCAATAAACTTTGGGATGGATGCTGCCCGGTTCCATCGCCGGCGTTTATGACACTGACATTGATTCCTTCAAGCAATTCGCGATAATACTCATCTTCTTTGGCGCGGATCACTACCGCATCAAGGCCGATCATTTCCAAGGTTTTCACTGTGTCGTACAATGTTTCCCCTTTTAACATGCTTGAAAATCCGGCTTCAAATGGAATGACGGTACAACCGATTTTTCTTTCCGCCATTTCGAAACTGGTTTTCGTGCGGGTGCTCGGTTCAAAGAATAGATTGGCCACATAATAGGAGCGGTCCAACTTTGGTTCAGCACCGTTTTCAAACTCCCTTGCCCTTTCTAAAATTGCCATTACTTCATCGTTAGTTAAATGTTCCATTGAAAGTAGATTCTTCATGTCAATTTCCTCCTATACGAATTAAAAGGCTTAGGAGGGATGACAAGTATGCGCTTGCCATTCGTCTCCTTTTTTGCCTCACTGGACAAATCTTAAAGGATTGATGGATTACTTTATTCAAATTCTTCTATATTTTTATCTCTGCCTGGAAGAACCAAGTTTAGGATTACACCGATAATCGCCGCAAGTGCCATACCTTCAATCGAAAACGTTTCGGAGAACCGGATGGCCGCACCGCCGATTCCAACTACCAGAATGACTGAAGCGATGACCATGTTGCGGTTTTTGCCGAAATCCACTTTATTATCAACAATCATGCGGAGACCGCTGGAGGCGATAATACCGAACAATAAGATGGAAATGCCGCCAAGTACGGATGTCGGAATTGTTTGTACGAGCGCCATCGCTTTTCCAAAGAATGAAAGCAAGATGGCGATACAAGCTGCTCCCATTATCACATACACCGAATACACTTTTGTAATCCCTAATACACCGATATTTTCACCGTAAGTCGTTTTTGGAGGACCACCGATTAACGCACTGACAAATGTTCCAAGTCCGTCCCCAAGGATGGAACGGTGCAATCCTGGATCTTTAATATAATTCCGTTCAACGATTTTTCCTAAAACCAATTGGTGTCCGATATGTTCTGAAATCGTTACGATAACGATTGGAACCATTGCCAATAAAATGTTTGTCGTTACATGAAACTCATAATGGACGCCAGGGATTAAAAAGTCCGGCAAAGCGAACCATGATGCTTCTTTCACTTTTGTAAAATCCACGATACCAATGATTGCGGAATATATGTATCCAACGACCAGCCCTAAAAGGATCGGCATCGCGCTAAGAATATTTTTAAAGTACACATTGAAAATAATCGCCGCAAACAAAGTCACCAAAGCTGCGGAAAAATGCCAACCGCTATATTGTTTTACCAGTTCCGTTTCACCTGTATCAGGATTCAATTGCTCAACGGAAATATTCATTGCCATGTCCACCGCTGTACCTGCAAGTCCAAGTCCGATTACCATGATGACCGGACCAACCACAACAGCCGGCAATAATCTCATAATCCACTTGTAACCACTTTTATAAATCAGTAAAGAAACGACGGCATAAACCAAACCGACTGCCATTGCACCAATCATGGCGTTTCCAGGATGTACTGCGGCGCCTTCCGGATCCAATCCCCCGGATACCAACAGCATCGGTGTAATAAAAGCAAAGGATGAACCCAAATAAGCGGGCACTTTAAATTGTGTTACAAGCAAAAAGATGATTGTAGCAATACCACTTGTTAAAAGCGCAATCGCCGGGCTCAATCCAACCAATTGCGGCACTAAAATCGTTGAACCAAACATTGCAAACATGTGCTGAAAACTTAATGTGATTAACTGTCCACCAGGCGGCTTTTCATGAATATCAATAACTTTGTTTGTCATATTGTTACCCCTCTATCTGTTTAATTTGTTTTGTGTAAAGTTACCTGATCTTTCCCATCTACTTCTGTGACTTGAACAACGATTCTCTCTGAACTTGATGTCGGAATGTTCTTTCCTACATAATCTGCGCGAATCGGCAACTCTCTATGTCCTCTATCGATTAATACCGCCAATTGAATTTGGGCTGGCCGTCCCAAATCCATCACAGCATCCAAAGCCGCCCTAACAGTTCTTCCTGTATAAAGCACATCATCCACAAGCACAATCTTTTGATCGTTCACAACATAATCAATATCCACTTGTTGAACTTTCGGCTCGTCACCAACAAATTTTGTGGATAAATCATCGCGGTATAATGTAATGTCCAACTCGCCGGTGCGAACCTTTTTCCCTTCAATTTTTTCGATCTTCTCAGCCAATCTCCTCGCGAGATAGGTTCCGCGGGTTCTTATGCCTACCAGAATGACTTTATCGATCCCTTTATTGCGCTCAATAATTTCGTGAGCAATTCTTGTGAGCGCCCTGTTCATGGCCTGGGCATCCAACAATTCTGTCACTTCGGCCATTTTCGAATTCCTCCTTTTCCCAAGAGTATTTTTTACGGGCATAAAAAAACCCCCTAAGCGTCTGCTTAAGAGGTTGAAATTACAGTAAAATATTATGTTGGTATAATAATTCTTTGCGTATGAAGATACAGTATACCCATTCTTATAAAACTGGAAAAATATGATAGGGTATAAACTTCTTCACCAACATATCTTTTACCTTTTCAGCCTCTCTGGACTGCCATTAAAGGTATTTCCTATTTAATTTTTTACTGTTGTAAAGTATAGAACTAATTATCTCCCAAGTCAACCTTCTTTTCTTAATTGTTCAAGTAAGTTCACAAAATCATCCGGCAATGGCACTTCAAATTCCAGATATTCCTTCGTTCTGGGATGAACAAATCCCAAAACCCCCGCATGCAATGCCTGTCCGCCAAAATCGATGGTTTTCTTCGGACCATATTTCGGGTCTCCCACCAAAGGATAACCGATATATTTCATATGAACGCGAATTTGGTGGGTGCGGCCTGTTTCCAATCGGCACTCCACCAGCGTATATTTACCGCCGATCCGTTCAATTACTTCGAAGTGGGTAATGGCTTCTTTTCCATTATCTACCACCGTCTGTTTTTGGCGATCTTTCGGATCCCGGCCGATTGGTGCATCAATGGTCCCCTTATTATGGGGAATATGTCCATGAACTAATGCGGTATATTTTCTTTTCACCGTTTTATTCATCAACTGTTCGACAAGACCGTTATGGGCCATGTCATTTTTGGCAACCATCAACAATCCTGAAGTATCTTTATCGATGCGGTGAACAATTCCCGGGCGAAGGATGCCATTAATTCCGGATAAATCTTTGCAATGATACATCAATCCATTCACCAATGTCCCTGTCATATGCCCTGGAGCAGGGTGAACCACCATTCCCTTTGGCTTGTTCACCACTATGACATCCGAATCCTCATACACAATATCCAAGTCTATATTTTCAGGGATGACTTCCAGTTCTTCCGGTTCAGGAACTTCGACTTCGACAACGTCCCCTTCTTTGACTTTATATTTGGCCTTTACTTCCTTGCCATTTACCGTTACAAGGCCATCTTCAATCCAGTTGGAAATTTGTGTCCGGGACCATTCCCCTTGAATTGTAGATAACGCTTTATCAAGCCGTTCTCCTGCGTATGCTGCTTCAATCGTGATTGTTACTGTCATTGTTCCACCTTTTTCTTTCCGTTTTGATCTTCCTTAAACAATGCAATGATTAGCATGATGACTGAAATCGTCAACGCTGCATCGGCAACATTAAAAATTGGAAAATCATAATTGATGATCGGAATGAACACATCAATAAAATCAACAACTTCTCCGCGGAAAACCCGATCAATAAAGTTGCCAATCGCCCCGCCCAATAAAATCATTAAGCTGATGCCTAGCAATGGCTTATTTTTCCCTTCTTTATGAAAATAATAAATTACCGCAATCACCACAATGAGTGTAACCAGATAAAAGATCCACATTTGCCCTTGGAGCATTCCCCAGGCAGCCCCCCGGTTCCGGTGGCTTAAGATGCCAAGCCAAGGATCCCAAATTGCGATTCGATCCCCTACTTCCATATTTTTTACGATAAACCATTTTGTAAGCTGATCCATTATAATGACGAAAAGTGCTAAACTGTAGTATTTAAACACATTCTTTCCCCCGTTTGCCTATATATCTCCATTATTCTAACATATTCCTTCAATTAATACAGAAAATCTTCTCTTTCTTATGTAAGGGTCATGGGATGCATATCCTGTTCTTTGCAGAAGATAGGGTTTTTTGTTTGATGAGAACCCTTTAGTGCAGATGAATATCCCTTTGGTGCGGTTGAGAATCCCTTTAGTGTAGATGGATTCCCCTTTGGTGTGGATGAGAGCTCCTTTGGTGCAGATGGACATGCCTTTGGTGCGGTTGAGAACCCCTTTAGTGCAGATGCATCCCTTATTTGTTATTACTTTGTTTTCTTGCCAATTCCAACTGATCAAAAAAAAAAAAAAACGCCCTTGAATTGCAATCGCAAATTCAAGGGCGGCAAGAACATTATTCGTAATGATTGATCACAATTTCAGCGCAGCGGGAACATAATGTCGGATGTTTTTCGTTTTGGCCGACCGTTTCAGAGTAAGACCAGCAGCGCTCGCATTTTTCCCCATCCGCTTTTTCTACAGCGATGGATGTTTTTTCTAATGCAATCGCATTTTCAGGGGCATCTTTTCTGCTTCCGGCAACCACAAATTGAGATACAAGGGAAATTTGTTTGAAATCGACTTTTTCATCATTCAATAATGACAATACTTCTTCATCATCTGTATAAACCACCACTTTGGCATCCAATGGTTTACCGATGACTTTTTCATTACGCGCTTCTTCAAGGGCTTTAAGCACTTCATCGCGGATGTCCATCACTTTACTCCATTTTTCTTTGAGTTCTTTAAAGTTGCTGCGTTCATCCACTTCCGGGAAGTCTGTCAATTGTACAGACGGCTCTTCCTCATTTAAATAAGACCACAATTCATCCGTTGTATGCGGAAGGATCGGTGTCAAGATTTTCAACAATGTGAGCAAGCAATCGTACATCACTGATTGCATCGCACGGCGAGCTGGATTGTTTGGCGCTTCGATATAAACGACGTCTTTTGCCACATCCAAATAGAATGCAGACAATTCAACAGAAACGAAGTTGTTGATGGAATGGTAAACCGCAGAGAAGTCATACCGGTCATAAGCGGCGCGCACTTGTTTCAATACTTCCTGCAAGCGCATGTACATATATTGATCCACTTCTCGTAAGTTTTCATATGGTACACGGTCTCTTTTCGGATCAAAATCAAATAAATTTCCGTGTAAATAACGAAGCGTATTCCGGATTTTACGGTATACTTCGGAAATTTGTTTCAATAAATCCACCGAAATGCGCACATCGCCTGTATAGTCCACAGAAGCCACCCACAAACGGAGAATGTCCGCACCATACTGTTTCATTACTTGTTCAGGAACAATGACATTTCCAAGAGATTTACTCATTTTACGTCCTTCGCCATCAAGAACGAAGCCGTGGGACAGAATGCCTTTATATGGTGCAAAGCCGTTGATGGCAACCGATGTAATCAAAGATGAGTTGAACCATCCACGATATTGGTCGGAACCTTCCAAATAAAGGTCGGCAGGATATTTCATGCCCCGTTCCACAAGCACGCCTTGATGAGTGGAACCGGAGTCGAACCAAACGTCCATAATGTCTTTTTCTTTCGTGAATTTTCCATTCGGGCTTCCTGGATGCGTGAAACCTTCAGGCAATAAATCTTTCGCTTCTCTTTCAAACCAGATATTGGAACCGTGTTCACGGAATAAATTGGCCACATGAGCAATCGTTTCCGGCGTAATAATCTCCTCGCCATTTTCAGCATAGAATACCGGAATTGGCACACCCCAAGCCCGTTGACGGGAAATGCACCAGTCTCCGCGGTCACGGATCATGTTGTAAAGGCGGATTTTACCCCAGCTAGGAGTAAATGTTGTATTTTCAATCGCTTCCAATAACTGATCACGGAACGGCTCGATTGAACAGAACCATTGCGGCGTTGCACGGAAAATCACCGGTTTTTTCGTACGCCAGTCATGTGGATAGGAGTGCGTAAAGAAATTTAATTTTAATAAAGCTCCGACCTCTTTTAATTTTTCAGTCACCACTTTATTGGCATCATCATAGAACATGCCTTCAAATCCTGGGGCTTCATTTGTATAGCAGCCCCGGTCATCGATTGGGCTCAATACATCCAAACCGTATTTTTTCCCTACGATATAGTCGTCTTCCCCGTGGCCGGGCGCTGTGTGAACGCATCCGGTACCTGCATCCAATGTGACGTGTTCCCCTACCATGACTAAAGAATCGCGGTCATAGAATGGATGTTTCGCCACAATGTATTCCAATTGTTGGCCTTTCACTTCTTGAACGATTTCAACTTGTTCCCATCCAATTTCTTTTGAAACATTTTCAATCAATTCTTTTGCAATGATATATAAGTTGCCATCCACTTTCACAACGGCATAAGTAAATTCAGGGTTGACGGAAATTCCTAAGTTGGCCGGAATTGTCCAAGGGGTAGTTGTCCAGATGATGAATTTTGCATTTTCAGGAACAACACCTTTTGCGTCTTTGATTTCAAAGCTCACGTAAATGGAAGGTGATTTCACATCTTTATATTCAATTTCCGCTTCCGCCAATGCAGACTCGGAAGAAGGAGACCAGTAAACAGGTTTCAACCCTTTGTAAATGTACCCTTTCTCCGCCATGCGGCCGAACACTTCAATTTGGCGGGCTTCGAATTCAGGTTTTAATGTAATGTAAGGATTTTCCCAATCACCACGTACGCCTAAACGCTTGAATTGGGCCTTTTGATTTTCGATTTGTTCGTAGGCATATTCTTCGCAAAGTTTGCGGAATTCGGCAACCGACATTTCTTTGCGGTTCACGCCTTTTTTCGTCAAAGCATGCTCGATCGGAAGTCCGTGGGTATCCCAACCAGGAATATAAGGAACATGGTATCCTGTCATGGAACGGTGGCGGTTGATCATATCTTTGATGATTTTATTCAATGCGTGGCCGATATGAATATCTCCGTTGGCATATGGAGGGCCATCATGCAATACGAATTCCGGACGGCCTTTCGTACGCTCCAACACCAGCTTGTTAATATCCATTTCCGCCCATTTTGCTTGGATTTTTGGTTCGTTGACCGGCAGATTTCCTCTCATCGGAAAATCGGTTTTCGGCATTAATAACGTATCTTTGTACTCTACCATTGAATTTCCTCCTTCTAAAATTTTGACACTTTTTAAAATCCTTTTTTAACTGCATAAAGGAATAGGCAAAAAAGAATTTCCCCCAAAATAAAAAAAGTTTCTCTATCCCTTAGGGACGAGAAACGATTACCCGTGGTACCACCCTTGTTCACAACGCCGAAAAAGGAAAAGCTCCGACGCTGCCTCATGACACTGTAACGTCGTGTGGACGAAATCACTTACTTTCCTTTCAGTGATTTGGCTCGGGAGTGATTTTCTTTTTTGCCGCTTGTTCGAGCTTCCACCGTCCTCGAATCGCTATATGACCGCCAGCAAAAAATACTCTCTCCTTCAACACCTGTCAGCCGCTTGTATTAAATTTCTGTGTATCAGTATATGAAAATCATGGGAGTCAGTCAAGTAGTAAGAAAATTGTTACAATTTTTCCTGCTCAGTCGCACTTTTTCTATAATATTCTTCATCGTCATCCTGCTTGAATTGCTCTTGTATTTCCGTAAGGCCCACATCATACTCCATTAAATGATCCCAATCATCGGAATTCAGCAAGTCCAATTGGGCTTCCACCAACATTTTGAAACGGTTGCGGAATACTTTGGACTGTTTTTTCAAAGCGTCGATTTCAATCGTAATTTTGCGCGCTTTGGCCAACGCTTCATTCACAATGCGGTCCGCATTTTTTTCCGCTTCCTTAATGATGAGCTTTGCCTCTTGCTGGGCATTTCTGCGCACTTCTTCCGCAGCCTCTTGTGCAACGACAATGGATTTTTGGAGCGTTTCTTCCATCGTATTGAAGTGTTCCATTTGTTCCGTCATTTGTTTCACTTTATCTTCCAGCTCTTTTTTCTCCCGGAGCAAGAGCTCATAATCTTTAATAATCTGGTCCAAAAATTCATTGACCTCGTCTTCCGCATAGCCTCGGAAAGACCTCGTAAATTCTTTATTATGTATATCAAGAGGTGATAGTGGCATCGTTTCGCACTCCTTTAATCAAAAATATAGGCATATTCCTATTATACCCATCAATGTTGTTCTTGACAGTAAATTTTTTTATACAATTCACTTTCTCTCGATTTGACTGATGACTAATCGGATCTTCTCCTTCTTCGTTCGCCCTTCGATTCCATCAATTTTGAAACGTCCATATCCCCGGCAGGAGACCAAATCACCCTCTTGCAGTTCAAAAGCCGTTTCTTCGCAAAGGGCAAAGTTCACTTTTACTTTGCTTCCCCGGATCAAGTTTTGGGATTTTTGCCTCGAAAGATTAAAACTGCTTGATAAAACCGCATCCAGTCTCATGGAAGATACCGTCAGCCGTTGCTCCTTCCATTCCCCTTGCGGAGGAATCAGTTGATCCATGTTTTCAAGTTCTTGGATCCGGACATGAATTTTTCCCACTTTTTTTAAGTTTGTTTTTACATACGAGGCGATTTCCGATGTACAGGCAAACTGGATCGTTTCCTCGGCAATGCGGATATCACCGAAGTGTTTCCGGTCAATTCCAAGGGAAAGCAATGCACCTAACACATCCGGATGCTTCAATTGGACAAACTTGGATGGAAAGGTCAACTGTAAAACGGTAATGTCGTAATCTTCCATTGTCGGAATAAAATAAGAAGGAGCGATATAAACCCTTTTCCTCTCCGCTTCCTGAAACATTCCTTCGCCATAAACGGATAGTCCGTCATGATTGCCCACAATGGACTGAACAATATGAAGTTCCCGTGGATCCAAAAAAGCGGTCAATTTAGGGGCGTAGCGATCTTCCACTTCTTTTTTCCACTCGATGACCCTTTCAATAAAAGGATGCTCATCTTTGCGAAAATGTTGCATAATATTTTGCATGGCGTCAACTCTCTCAGTACATTTTCTTACAACCGGCACATGAATATTCAAGTAAAATCGGAACATTATATAAAATGGATGTGACTCCCCATTGAGCCGCATCCATTTAATAAAATAGCATATGCAACAAATTATAAATTCCCTGCTCGATAAATGTCAGCACAATTAAAGCGATAATCGGAGAAAAATCGATCATTCCAATTGGAGGAATGAATTTACGGAAAAATCCCAAATAAGGTTCGCACAATTTTTCCAAAAATTGTCCCAAAGCTGTATCCCTGGATGCAGGTATCCATGACATTAAAATGTAAATGATCAACATTAGCGTATAAATTCTGAAAGCAAAAGATATAATATCTGTTATGTCCATAGATTCTTTATTACCTCACTATTTTCATATATCGTCATAAAAGTATCCGGATATTTCGCCTTGCACTTCCACGTTGTCCGGTGTGCATAGGAAGATGTTATCACCGATACGTTGAATATCTCCACCTAAAGCATAGACGGTTCCGCTCAAAAAATCAATAATTCGCAATCCTGCTTCACGGTCAATCCGCTGAAGATTGACGATGATGGCACGTTTATTTTTCAAATGTTCAGAGATGTCCTGCGCTTCTGCATACACTCTTGGTTCAACAATGACGACTTTGGCATTTTTCAAAGCATTGGCCGATTGAATGTTGATGACATTCAACGTTTTTTCTTCGCCATGGCTATTGACGATTTTTTTCGTTGTTTTTCTTGTTACAGTCTCTTGCGGCAATGCGACCGGTTCATTCATTGATGGTTGAACTTGCTCTTCTTCTTCTTCCAAGTAAAAGAAATTTTTTATTTTGCTGAACATGCCCATCTTTCCAACCTCCTATCCAACAAGAGCTGTTCCGATCCGAATAAATGTGGCCCCTTCTTCAATCGCAATCTCGTAATCGTTGGACATACCCATCGATAATTCTTGACAAGGTGCGTAGGGCAAATTTAAATTTGCAATCTCTTGTTGTAATTCTTTCAATCCACGAAAGACTTTCCGAATCACTTCTTTGTCATCCGTATTTGGCGCCATCGTCATTAAACCGACAACCTGAATCTTGCTGAACTTTTCCAAAGATTGAATAAATGGTATCACTTCTTCCTTGCTTAAACCATGTTTGGATTCTTCGCCGGATACATTGACTTGAACAAAACATTTTACCGGGTTTACAGCCCGCTTCTCAATTTCTTCCGCCAAGCTCATACGGTCCAAAGAGTGCAAATAATCGATTTCATTGATGACTTTTTTTACTTTTCTTGATTGCAAAGTGCCAATATAATGCCAGATGGCTTGATCTTGAATCGCTTCTTTTTTTGCGAGCAACCCTTCCGGACGATTTTCTCCGAGATGGATGATGCCGGCTTCCAATGCTTCTTTTGTTCGTTCAACCGAAACTTGTTTTGTTACCGCGATTATTTGAATATGATCATCTTTTCGATGTGCCCTTGTTTTTGCGTCTTCTATTCTTTGCTGTATAATTTCCAAGTTTTCCCGAATGCTAGCCATATTAAATCCCATCTTTTCTTTACAACAATAGTTTCTTTCATTTTATCAATCAACTCTCGATTTTTCAATGAAATAGCGGAATTAAGAAATACCTTTAACTAAAATGACATCTTTCCCAATCACTAAAATATCACTGATCAGCACTTTTTGGATTGCCTCTTCTCCTTGGAAAAAGTTGAATAGTTTTTTCGGTTCCGCTACAAGAAAAGCTGTGATCATGCCCGTTTGTTCACATACTTCCGCATCGATAATGTACCCGATAAACCGTCCGCTTCCCGCTTCAATGATTTCTTTTTGCTGCACTTCTGAAAACTTCAAGGGAATCTCCTTTCAACCAGACTATATTCTCAGTTATCACTAAATCTGATCAATTCATGAGAACAATCATAAAATTTCACAATTTCTCTAATCATTCACCCATAAAAAGACAGCTAAACCAATCGGAAAATGTATACGTTTAATTAAAAAAGCGTCAAAGGCAGTGAGTTTCATTCTATTTTATGTTTCACAACCTTATTTGACCTCTTGCGGTTCTTCCTCTTTTAAAAATAAAAACGCACTTGTGAAAGTGCGTTGGATTAGACGGAGCAAAACATTATCCAAATTTATAGTCCTTTTGCATTGTCTCAATGGCATTTTTTTCAAGTCTAGAAATTTGGGCTTGTGATATTCCGAGGGATTTTGCGATTTCTGTTTGTGTTTCGCCGTAGTAAAACCGTTTAGCGAGAATTAATTGTTGGCGTTCATCCAACTTTTGAATACTTTCCTTTACGCTTACATATGCAACCCATTGATCTTCCGACACATCTTCATCCCTCAATTGGTCCATGATGTAGACAGCGTCTCCGCCGTCAGAATAAATCGGCTCCTGAAGGGAAAGAGGATCTTGAATCGCATCCAAAGCATAGAGCACGTCTTCTTTTTTCATATCAATCATTTCGGCAATTTGTTCAATGGATGGTTCATATAAATTTTCTGAAATGAATTTTTCTTTTGCCTGCATCGCTTTATAAGCAATATCTCTCAAGGATCTTGATACGCGAAGGGCATGATGGTCCCTTAAATGTCTGCGTATTTCTCCAATTATCATCGGTACAGCATATGTCGAAAATCGTACATTATGTTTTAAATCGAAATGGTCGATGGCTTTCAATAATCCGATACATCCAACTTGGAACAAGTCATCCGCTTGTTCTCCCCGATAAGAGAATCTGCCTACAATGCTCAACACGAGCCGCAGATTGCAGATCACCAATTGTTCTCTTACGGATGTATCACCATTTTTTAGACGGACAAACAACTCTCTCATTTCTTCATGTTTTAATACCGGCAAAGAAGCAGTATCAACACCGCAAAGCTCGACTTTTGTACGCACCATCTTCTTTTCCTCCAGACTTTTATCTCTTGGATTGTTTTTTAAGTTTGTCCGAAAAGGAAAAGAATATGCGTGCGTTGAGCGTCCAATTTCAACCAATTCCTTATGAGATTGGTTGGTTCAAGGATTCTCTCAACTCAGATATAATTTTCTTTTCTAATCGGGAAATATAGGATTGGGATATTCCCAAGTGATCCGCCACTTCTTTCTGCGTCATTTCCTTTTTGCCGTTGAGACCGAACCGGCATTCCATAATATATCTTTCCCGTTCGCTTAATCCGTTGATCGCTTCAAACATCGATGCACGCTCAATTTTCTTTTCAACATCATTCATAATAATTTCTTCATCCGTGCCTAAAATATCTGATAATAGGAGTTCATTACCATCAGGATCCGAGTTCAATGGTTCATCTAAAGAGACTTCGCCTTTCATACGACTTGTCTTTCGCAAGTGCATCAAAATCTCATTTTCGATGCATCGGGAAGCATATGTGGCAAGTTTGATATTTTTTTCTTTATTGTATGTTTCGATGGCTTTGATTAATCCGATAGAGCCGATGCTGATCAAATCCTCAATTGGCGTGCCGGTGTTATCGAAACGTCTCGCAATATAAACAACAAGACGCAAGTTTCTTTCAATCAATGTATCACGCGCTTTCATATCACCATTCATAAATGCTTCAATTACAGACATTTCTTCTTCTCTGGACAATGGTACTGGCAATGAATCATGACCTCCTATATAGTATGTTTTTTTAGTACGAAACTTACTGAATATTTTCAAAAGAAGCTCTTTTAGTCTTTCAAACAACCATTCTCCCCCTTTATGAATTAGTTCAACGCTAAAACGTGGAGTATCATTTGTGCATTCTGCGGAAACCGGGCATCGTGTCGGGTAAATACCACATATTCTTCCAATATTTCCTTCTTTATGTTTCCGTAAAGAATCAGACGTTCAAAGCGAAAGGCAAGAGCGGTTGACGTTTCTTTTTGTACCGTTGACAACTTCAAAATTCTGATTTTAGGGTACATAAAGTCAGGAAACATTGTTAGTTGATAAGGATTCTTTTCGTCCCACGAAAGCAATCCCTCTTTTAACTCTTTCGGCAGTTTCTCTTCCACCGCCTGATACGATAAGAAATGAACCGGTTTGCCGCTGATCGGCTCCACACATTCATTTCCCGTATCAATGAATCCTTTCAACGAATACGATTTTTGGAAGAGCTCCAATTCGCAATCAACAACGAATGATTGCTGCAACCTCTCCTTTGTCATATTTCTCCATTTCGAATGAATAAAAGTTAAACTGAGAACAGCGATACTTAAACAAAAGATAAAAAAAATGAGATCGGATTGCCTGAGCAGGAAGGGCAATAAACTGGTCAAAAGCCCTCCCAGAAAAAAGGTGGCCACAAGCAGCACTGTGCCCTGTTTCAGCAAGGTTTGAATCCGAAAGGAGAAAGCGAGTCCAATTAGAAGAACAAAACTTGCAAGAGCCCCTATAAAAGATTGATAGAGAATTGATGACACGAGTCCGCTAATGAATGCACTGAACAACAACCTTCGTTTTTTTACATACAATCCCGTTATTTCCTTCGTAAACTTTAATAGGAAGTAATTAAATAACGTATTGTATAGTACGAGCAATTCTCCAATCATTTTAGCGTCCTCCTATTGATAGATTAACACTACCCTCATGTAGAAAATGTCAAAACGTCGGAGCTAATCCGGAGTTTTTATTGACAAAATATTGCATGGAACGGGAAATTATGCATAAAAAAAGAACTATCCGGAAAGATTTTCATCTTTACCGGATAGTTCATTCATAATTTGAATCAGAATACCGAAAAGCTCCGTTAAAAGAAATGTCGATTTTTTCGTTTTTTTGTAACAATATTTCCTTCACTGCTTTTATTGATTTCGGTGGCGACGGTTTCTTAAGAATGTCGGAATGTCTAATAGATCTTCTTGTTGGTTGCGGTAATATTCCTGTTGTTGCTGCGGCTCGATATTTCGTTCGCGCACAGGAGATTGCTGGGTTTGTCCAGCGTTTGCTTGCGTGCTGCGCGCATTGATGGACGTTCTTGCACTTTGGGCTGCCTGAGGTGCGGCATCATCGAAGCCAGTTGCGATTACGGTTACGATAATTTCATCATTCAAGTTTTCGTTAATGACTGAACCGAAAATCATATTCACTTCTTCATCAGAAGCGGAAGCAACAATATCCGCAGCCTCCTGAACTTCAAACAGGCTCAAGTTTGTACCGCCGGTGATGTTCATGATGACCCCTTTCGCACCATCAATGGACGTTTCAAGAAGCGGACTGGAAATCGCTTTTTTCGCAGCCTCTGTTGCACGGTTTTCACCGGAAGCGATACCGATACCCATCAGTGCTGAACCTTTGTTTGACATGATGGTTTTCACATCTGCGAAATCCAGGTTGATGAGACCTGGTGTGGCAATCAAGTCGGAAATCCCTTGTACACCTTGGCGCAATACGTTGTCAGCTTCGCGGAAAGCTTCAAGCATTGGAGTGCTTTTATCAACGATCTGCAACAGTTTATCGTTCGGAATGACGATCAATGTATCCACCGCTTCTTTCATCGCAGCAATTCCACTGATCGCCTGTGTTTGTCTCTTCTTTCCTTCAAAAGAAAATGGCCTTGTCACAACCCCAACAGTTAAAGCTCCCATATCCTTTGCGATTTGTGAAATGATTGGTGCGGCACCTGTTCCAGTTCCTCCACCCATGCCTGCAGTGACAAACACCATATCGGCTCCACGTACAACTTCTTCAATCTGTTCTCTGCTTTCTTCAGCAGCCTTTTTTCCAATTTCAGGATTTGCCCCTGCACCTAATCCACGAGTCAGTTTACTACCAATCTGCAATTTTATTTCCGCTTTTGAGAGATTTAAAGCTTGAGCATCTGTATTTACAGCAATAAATTCAACACCTTGAACGCCATGTTCAATCATTCGGTTAACAGCATTATTTCCACCACCGCCAACACCAATGACTTTGATTTTGGCTAGTTGGTCAATATTCGTATCAAATTCTAACATTCTTTCTCCTCCTACCACACTAGTCTAAGATTTTGGTTTTTTTCTTTTCATTATTCAAAAAATTTGTCAAATAGTCGTTTGGCTTTATCAAAGACGCTTGTTTTATTTTCGTTATCAGCTTTTTCAGATGCATGAGATTGTTTTTTAGGAGGAGTAGTAACTGAACCTACCGCTTGATAAACAGGTGCTTTCGAAACTGGGCTTCTTCCGAAGAATTCATCTTCCATATGCGCGTAACAAATTAAGCCAACAGCGGTTGTATATGATGGATCCCGGACACCTATAAAATCAGGTATATATATTCTTACACGGGTTTGCATCACTTGACGGGCAAGTTGCGCAATCCCTTCCAATGAAGCGACACCACCTGAAAGTACGATTCCACCTGGTAAGTCTCTGACTCCTAAACGGGCTAATTCATCCAAAACAAGTTCAAACAATTCTTCTAAACGTGAACCGATAATTTCCGCAATAAACTTTTGGCTGTACTCTTCTGTTACATCTGTGCCAACAACCGGCACTTCAAACACTTCATCTTCAGAAGCATCCTCATAAAAAGCATGTCCATACTCTCTCTTTATTTTTTCGGCTTGTTCTGTCGGAGTTTTAAGTATGATGGACAAATCTTTTGTAATATGATCCCCTCCAACAGGAACGACTCCCGTATGGGTCAGCAAGCCATCTTCAAAAACGGCGATCGTGGTTGAACCCCCGCCTATATCAATAAATGCAGTACCTTGGTTTTTTTCGTCTTCCGTCAATGCAAAATATCCTGCTGCCAATGGTTGCAAATATATTTCTTTTATATCAAGACCTGCCCGTTCAACGCATCTTAAAACATTGTGCAATAGTGTGCGAGATGTGGTAATCATCGTAGCATCCATTTCCAGTCGGATACCAATCATTCCACGGGGATCTTTGATTTCATCCAGATTATCCACGATAAACTGTTTCGGAATCAAATTGACCAATTCCCGCTCCGGTGGTATCGACATCAC
This sequence comes from Ureibacillus sp. FSL W7-1570, assembly GCF_038593265.1. Lineage (GTDB taxonomy): Bacteria > Bacillota > Bacilli > Bacillales_A > Planococcaceae > Ureibacillus > Ureibacillus suwonensis. The sequence goes on along the minus strand of NZ_CP151979.1, from coordinate 90,206 downwards.
TTGGGCAGATTCAAACACTCTTTCCAAATCTTCATCCGTAATTTCCCGATTTTCACTGTTAACTGCAACTACACCTTTTACCGGCTGTAATACTGTTTGATTTGCAGGAATTCCTAACACGACTTCTCTTATCTGTATTCCTGTCATTCGTTCCGCTTGTTCTACAGCTTTTTTTATGGATTGGACGGTTGCATCTATATCAACAATTGTGCCTTTTCTTACTCCGTTCGTTTTGACGTTTCCTACTCCTATCACATGCAACTGGCCGTCTGTCACGTCACCGATCAGCGCTTTTATAGAAGAGGAACCTATATCAAGTGAAATATATATATTTTGATGATTCATTCCACCGCACCTCCTTCGAATGCTACTCCACTCATTCTATTTTAAAATATTATATATGTGTCAGTAAATTTTTCTATAACATCATACATAATAAATTCTACCGTTATTATACAGTTTTTTCATCCTTTTTTACATGTCTGTCTTCCCACTTTTGTATCAAAATTCGTCGAATTATAGCAATATTTTGAAAAAGCCTTACTCCAAATGCAAAAATTGCAGCCAAATACAAGTCCACCCCTAAATGGACGCCCAAAAAAGCGAGTCCAATGGCCAATGCAATATTGAAGAAAAAGCCGGTAATAAATACCTTATCATCGTATACTTGTTGCAAATTGGCTCTTATACCGCCGACAATGGTATCGAGGGCGGCAAGCACGGCAATGGAGAGATAATTTTCATATTCGGAAGGAATTTGAATATCCGTCAGCAATCCCAAAACCAATCCTAATATCAATCCTAAAAATGGTAACCACATAATTAATCCCCTTCACTTTTCAACAAATAACTGTTCGTGAATTCTCCATCATAGGCGCCAATCGTAATTTCTTCTTCCGCCGGATTAATGGTCAACTTCAGATTATCGATGTAAAAATCATCCTGGAACGTTGATGCATATAAATAGCTGTAAAGTTTTTCAGCCTGTTCAAAGGTTTCCGTAATGATCAAAATATCCACATTCGAATTGCTTATTGGAACACTGTTCACCGTGGTTTTTCCATTGATATCCCGAATGGCCGTCGTATGGACAACCCTTTGTCCATCAATTTCGATATATAATCCGTTATATCGGTAGATTTCATTCACAAGGCGGATTAAAAGATCCGGGGATATTGGTTCCACTTTAAATCCGCTGAGAATCAGTTCTTCCGCAGGTTTAATATTTAAGCGCAGTCCAGGACCTGTCACTTCTGAAAGCCCCGCTCTTACCCTCAAATCTTCAACGGTTGATTGCAGGACTTTTCCAAGCTCTTTGCTGTTTTCATCTTCATACTCCGCTTTTATGTTTTTCAGGGAGGCAATTTCGTTCAGGAGCTCCGAATGCAGCTTTTTTTCTTCGGTCAGCTCTTGGCGTATTTCCCAAATGTCTCTCGTGTCACGGGATTCAGGCTTTTTTACTGTGTTATATTGGACTGCGATCATGAATCCTACAACAAAGGAGATTAAAGTAATCCGGATTACTACATTCTTCTCCACCTACCTGCCCCCTTTTACATTTTGATATCTTCCAAACCTTGAATCGTCACGACAATCGAATCATTGATTAATCGTTCGAAAACTCCGCCGGCTATTTTTAAAGAGGAGATTAAAGTATCAGCGTTTCCGATTGCTTCAATTTCGAATGGAGCAGGATATTGTTTTCCGTCGATTGTAATCACTGGACCGTTGCAATGAATATAAGAATTCGGTTTCAAGCGATGACCATTGATGGCGATGGCTTCTGCCCCGGAAATCTTCAATTCATTGATGACCATAAAAATGTGGCTCTCATGGACAATATAATCATTCGGGTTTGTCGATTTCGGATCATAATGGCCATCTTGCAAAGTCACTTTGATTCCTTCGCCATGGGCAGGCAATTCACCAAGTATCAACCTCAGCCTCTCAGCCTCTTCGGCCAATTCCTTGTAATCTTCTTCATTTTCGGTAAAAGACTTCTCATATTCCCGGATCTGGGCTTTCAAATCATTGAGCTCGTCCATTAATTCTTTGTTTCTTTCCTGCTGCTCAATCAGTTCATTCCGGTAAGTATCCTCTTGTTCGATATAACTGGAACGGACTTTTTTATTGTCTTTTGCCAAATTGTAGGAATAACCGATCATGAAACCAGTCACGATGCAAACGAGCAGAAGGATGAAATGCTTTCTCGTAATTTTATTTTGTCTTCGGTTATGGAGTCGATTCATCATGTTCCACATCCTGTTCAACCGATGCATCATCGGATTGTCCGCCAATATTCAATTTCTTATATTCTTCGGAATATGGCTTGAAATATGAACCAACTTCAATATCTATGATCCCCTTTTCATTTTCCGCTGCGTTTTCAATCTGGGCGATAATGGCCGGATAATACTTCAGTTTTTCAGAAAGCGAAGTGATTTCCGCGCGAACCTCATAGCCATCATTCATAAACAACGTAATCGCATAGGGGTCCGTTTCCGTAGCGGTCAAATTAATTTGGGAAATTAATGCCAACACCTCATCATCGAGTTCAGCCAGTTCCTTCAGCACCATTTTTCTTAATTTCTCATCCTCAAAGTTTAAAAAGATGGGTGCGTCAATGGTGGGGACTTCGTCAGATGCTTTATAGACCACACCGTTTTCAAGAATTGGATGAAACTGATGATCTTCAAAAATATAGGCCACCCGGCGGTACTCTTTTACTTGTATTTCCACTGCCGTAAGCAATTTCCGTTTTACCTTCACTTCTTTGACCCAGTCTTCTTTCAATTTCTGTTCAACTTTTGATGCTTTGAATCCCCACAATGAATCGCCGACTTGGAGTCCGGATTTGTTCAAATAATATTCTTCTGTTGCCAGTTCGGCTCCATGTACTGTAATTTTTTGAATATTGCTGTAAGGAGATTGGAAGTAAAGGAGTAAAAATAACGTTCCCAAAAATAGCGAAATGATGACGGCAAACTTGATGTTCGTCCGTCTTCTCCGCTTTTTCTTTAAGGTGGGAATTCGTTCTTCAATATCAATGACTTTGTCCATTTTTACTCCTCCTTTCCATTTAAGTGGCTCGATTCGAAATTGAAACAATCACACCAACGATAAACCAGATAATCATAAGGGATGTACCGCCGTAACTAATGAACGGCAATGTCACACCGGTTACCGGAATGAGCCCGATCACGACTCCGATATTCAAGGCGGCTTGAAAACCGATCATTGCCACAAGAGAGCTGATGGCAAAGAAATCAGAGCTTCTGGTCGATTGCAATGCCAATCCCATTCCGGAATAGATGAATAAACAAAACAATGCGATGATGAAGCATCCGCCCAAAAATCCGATTTCCTCCAGTATGATGGAAAAAATAAAGTCGTTCTGCGGTTCCGGCAAATACAAAAATTTTTGTCTGCTTTGCTGGAAACCATGGCCCAAGAGTCCTGCAGGTCCGATTGCCATCAAAGACTGCACCGCCTGGAAACCGCTGCCCAACGGATCTGACCACGGATCAATGAAAGCTTCAATACGCTTCAATCGATAAGGTGCCGCTGCGATAAGACCGATCAGCCCAATCACCCCAAGGGCGATAAACGCCACATACAGCTTGATTGGATATCTTGCAATAAAAAGCAGGATAAATGAAGATACGACCAGGATAAACACGGAACCGAAATCCGGTTGCAGCATAATCAAAGCACTTGGAATAATGATGAGAAGGAAATGCCGGAGACGGACAACCTGCTCACCACTGGGCACCTTGCTTAATTGATGGCTTAAATACATCAAAGTCGTGATTTTCACCAACTCGGCAGGCTGTACGGTCAAAGGCCCGAGTCCAATCCAGCTTTGGGAACCGTTTCGCTCCAGCCCAATGCCCGGAATCAACACAAGTACCAGCAGTATGAGCGAAAATAGATACAAACTTCTCCATGTTTTTTCCTTGTGGAAAACCGGCATATTGGAGACGGTATAGAACACGATGAGCGCCAGCAGGAGATAAACGGACTGCTTGATGTAAAAAGGAATCTCCCCTTCGTAATGGATCGCACTCCAATATGTACCTGCCGAATAAATGAAAACCACACCTATTATGGAAAGCATAAATGCTGATATGATAAACAGCCTTTTATACGTAAATTTCAGTGAAGGCATCCTTTCCTAAAAATTTTTGCTTCCATACAAGCAATTAAGAAAGTTTCATTGCCGCCTCGATAAATAAATCTCCCCGGACTTCGAAGCTTTTGTATTGATCCCAACTTGCGCAAGCAGGGGATAATAAAATAATATCTCCACTTGCAGACAGCTCCGCAGCCTTTTCGACCGCTTCCTCAATATTCGCAGCAATTTCGCATGTTCCAATATTGCAGGATTTTGCAAATTCGATGAAACGGTGCTTTGTTTCTCCCATTGCAACAACGGCTTTCACATTTTTCATGGCTTCCCGCAATTCTTCAAAGGAATGTCCCCGGTCAAGCCCTCCAGCGATCAATACAATCGGCTGTTGAAAAGCTTCCAAAGCCACCTTGGTTGCCAAGCAATTTGTAGCCTTCGAATCGTTGTAAATCTTGCGCCCTTTCCATTCGCGTACAAATTGGGTGCGATGGCGTACACCAGAGAAGGTTTTCAGCACTTCTTCAATCGCTTCCTTGCCGCATCCGTAAAGGTTGCAAGCGGCAATCGCTGCCAACACGTTTTGCAAATTGTGTTTGCCCGGTAAAGCGATGATCTCCCGTTGCAAGAACGGTTCTCCCTGCCAGTAAATCGTTGTTTCATCTGCGCTGATCCCTTCATCCATCCGGCCTTGTATGCTGAAAGGTATTTTTTTGGCGCGCGATTCTTTCGCCCATTCCACCACTACATCCTGATCTTTATTGAAGATTAAATAATCCTCTTCCGTTTGGTTTTTGGTGATGCCGAATTTCGCTTTCGCGTATTCTTCAAAGGTGCCATGATAATCCAAATGGGCATTGTATAAATTGGTCAGCACCGCAATTTTGGGTTTGAATTGGTCAATCCCCATCAATTGGAAAGAGGATAATTCCGTTACAATCACTTCATCAGCCGCGGCCTTTTCCGCAACGCTGCACGCGACTGTACCGATATTGCCCGCAATTTTCGGATGGCGGCCACCCGCTTTTAACATTTCAAAAATCAATGTCGTTGTTGTCGTTTTCCCGTTTGTTCCGGTAATGCCAATCATCGGCGCTTCGCTGATCAAATAAGCCAGTTCGATTTCCGTAATCACGGGCAATTTACGGGAAAGAGCGTCTTTTACAATTGGATTTGTGTATGGAATTCCAGGATTTTTCACGACAAGTTCAAATTCTTCATCCAAAAGATCTTCCGGATGTCTTCCGCAAATGACTGTGATTCCTTTTTTCAGTAATGATTGGGCATCAGGATTTTCATCGAAAGGTTTTGCATCATTCACCGTCACAAAAGCTCCAAGTTTATGTAAAAGAAGTGATGCAGCCACCCCGCTTTTTGCCAAACCTAAAACTAACACTTTTTTATGTTGAAATTTTGTTGTATGAATCATAAATATGCCTCCGCTATCACAGCAATCATTGCTACTAATAATGCCATTGTCCAAAATACGCCAACCACTTTTCTCTCCGACCATCCTGATAATTCAAAATGGTGATGAATCGGCGCCATTTTAAAAATGCGTTTTCCTCTTGTTTTAAAGCTGATTACTTGAAGGATCACCGATAAAGTTTCAATCACAAAAACAAGCCCTACAACCAGCAGCAGCAATTCTTCCTTCACAATGATGGATACGAGCCCGAGAGCGCCTCCCAATGCAAGGGATCCGGTATCCCCCATGAACACTTTTGCAGGGTTCGCATTGAAAATTAAAAATCCTAACAATGCTCCCGTGACAGCAAAAGTGAATACCGCCACATCCGCTTGTTCATTAAATAGCGCAATCACTCCAAAGGCGCTGAAGGCAATGGATGCAGTGCCGGCCACCAATCCATCCAACCCATCCGTCAAATTGACCGCATTGGAAAAACCGACAAGCCAAAAAATTAAGAAAGCTACATAAAGAATTCCCAGGTCAATCGACCATTCGGTAAACGGGATGCTGATGGAAGTATCGAAAGCCCCCAGTCTTAAAAGCAGGAATGCCAGGATGGAAATAACGATTTGACCGATCAATTTTTGCAAAGAAGTTAATCCCAAATTTCTTTTCAAAACAATTTTGATGCTGTCATCGAGCAGTCCGATTACGCCAAATCCCACCAGTACGAGCAACAGGACGACGGACTGGGTAGTGAATAAATTAAAGATTTTCCCTGCAATGATGGTAGTGGCAATGATGGAGATTAAGAATATCACTCCGCCCATCGTCGGTGTACCCGCTTTTTTCATATGGGATTTTGGGCCTTCTGTGCGAATGCTTTGACCGAATTTCAGTCTTCTTAATATTGGTATGAATATCGGACCTAATATCACTGAAATAATAAAGGATACAGCTAAAATGGTTATTGTTGTTTCGATAGACATGTTAGATCTCCCTCAAAAACTTCTTTCTGAATTGATTTCTACAATATCACAAAATATTACATGGCACCATTAACAAATTGTGGTAGTATTTCATTCCGGGAATTTCCTGCGGGATAAAAGCGGATCCCGCAGGTGATAAGCGATTGGAAAACAATCCCTTCCAATCTGATCAATCCCCCAAATATAGATGAATGGTTCCATCGACTTCCAATATGTTGTCCGGTTCTGGCAATTGGGATTTAACAACTTCTCCTTTTCCATGCAATTCGATATGGAACGGATAATTCAATTTCATGATTTCATCCACTTTCATTCCCACTAAATTCGGTACCCGTTCCGTCATTGGATCTCCCCAACGATACTGCTTTTCCAACTGGCCTTCCCGATTGACTTGCAACCCGATAATCGGCGCAATATCCTCGATGATTTGCCCTACGATAGGAGCGGCGATCGTGCTTCCAAATACAACGGAACTTTTCGGACTATCAACGGCAACGTATACAACCACTTGTGGATGATCGCTAGGTGCAAAACCGATGAAAGAAACAATATAATCACCCGATTTGTATCGGCCGTTTTCCACCTTTTGGGCCGTTCCGGTTTTTCCTCCAATGCGCAGCCCATCCCGGTAAGCATTGCGTCCAGAGCCATTTGCAACAACCGATTCCAAAGCGTACCGAACCTTTTCTGAAGTTTTTTCGCTGATTACAGTACGTTTCAGCTCCGGTTTATTTTCAAGAATGGTTTTTCCCGTTTCAGAATCGACTATTTTTGAAACGACATAAGGCTTATAAAGTTTCCCTCCATTAATGGCTGCGGACACTGCCTGGACTTGCTGGATCGGAGTCACCGCAATCCCTTGCCCGAAGGAAGTTGTCGCATGTTCAACGGGTCCGAAGGCTTCTTTTGAAAATAGGATGCCGGTCGCTTCACCTGCAATATTTGATCCTGTTGATTCCCCAAAACCAAAGTTTTTAATGTATTGCAATAATTTGTCCGGCCCCACCCGTTGGCCAAGTTCGATAAAACCAGGGTTACAGGAGTTTTCCACCACTTGCAAAAAAGTTTGCTGTCCATGGCCTTCCCGTTTCCAGCAACGCAACCTCGAATCTTCCACGATTGTATACCCTCTATCGTAGAATGTATCTTTGTCCAAATCGACTTTGCCCTCCTCAAGGGCAGCAGCCAAAGTAATAATTTTAAATGTTGACCCTGGCTCAAAGGTCATCCAGACTGGCAAGTTGCGGTTATAGATTTCAGGTTTCGCATTTTCATAATTGCTGGGATCGTATGTAGGATATGAAGCAAGGGCCAATATTTCACCCGAATTTGGATTCATCACGATTGCCAGCGCCTGTTCCGCATTGTATTTTTTCATCGCTTGCGCCAATTCTCTTTCCACCACTTGTTGGACTTCCAAATCAATGGTCAGTTGCACCGTCGCACCTTGTTTCCCTTCCCGCCACTCATCATCCACGTGTGGCAAAGCATTCCCTTTCGCATCTGTAAAAAGCCGGATGGCCGCATCTTTTGACGTCAAATATTTATCGTATTGAAATTCGATTCCTGCCAATCCTTGTGTGTCGTAGCCGGTGAATCCAAGGAAACGGGAAAGCAGCGTTCCGTAAGGGTAATGCCGTACGTAATCGACACCGGTATATAAGCCGTCGATTTTCAATCCTTGCAGTTCAACGGCTTGTTCGTACGTAATGTTTTTCCCTTCCGGCGCAAGCTTGACTAAATAGGATTTGGAGTTCATTTTTTCATAGAGTTTCTTTTCATCCACTTTTAATACGGAAGCGATTTGTTTTGCAGCTTGTTCGATATTGTCATTTTGAGCCGGCATGAAATATAGGGTCGGAGCCAATTTGTTTGTTACAATCACTTCACCGTGTCGATCGACGATTTCCCCACGCTCTGAAGCGAACGGAATTTCCCGATCCCAATTTTCCTTTGCCAGTTCTGTCAACTTATCATGTTGAATAACTTGGACATAAAACAGCCGTACAATGACAGCTGCCACAAAAAGAATAAATCCAAAAAGCACAATCCTTAACCGTTTTTTCGAAACGGTTGAAATCCACTTCATTCGACACCACACCCCGTTTTTAACAAGGTATGAATCGAACTTCTCATCTATTCAAAAGGGATGAATTAATCTTGTGGCAACTCTTCTTTTGTCCCCTCTTTATTTTGAACAAAGGATTCTTCAGGCGTTTTCAATTTTACAACGATTGGTGATGAATCGGTAATGACCGTATTTTCTGAAACACTTTGGCTTTCTACATATCCTTCCCCCACAATTTCAAGATTTATACCGGACATCGATTTATAGATGAGCAAATTTCTTAATGACCAATTTTCAAATGAAGGCAATGTCACAGCGCCATCGGTTTTTAAAAAGACGAGGCCGTTTTTCAACAAGGATACCCCCTCTTTCGGATATTGGTCGATGATTTCTCCCCCTTCACCGATAATGATCGGTTTCAAACCTTGACTCTCCAATTCTTGTTTTAGATTATCGGCATTTTTCCCTATATACTTTCCGATTTTCACCGTTTCTACCGGCTTCACATCTTCGGGGTTGATATTTAAATATTTCAAACTGTTTTCCATTACAGGTTTAAATACTTTGGCCACCGGTTCAGAACCTACTTCAGTATCTTTGAGTTTCGGTCTTTTTACCGCCACATAGACGATCAACTGGGGATCATCGGCAGGAGCCATCCCTAAAAAGGAATACAAATAATTGTTTTTGCCGTACAAATAGCCTCTTCCATTCGGATTCGGAATTTGGGCTGTCCCTGTTTTGCCTGCAACTTCATAACCGTCAATGTGATAGTTTCTGGCAGTACCGACTTCCGAAGTGACTGTGGATGACAATATTTTCCTTACTTGTTTTGCAGTGCTTGCCGAAATCGGCTTTCCTTTTTCTTTCGGTTTATGTTCTTCAATCACTTTTCCAGTGGAAGAATCAACTATTTTGTCAATGACATACGGCTGCATCATCACGCCATCATTGGTGATGGCCGTCATTGCCTGCACAAGTTGTATCGGCGTCACCGTAGATCCTTGTCCGAATGAAGTCGTTACATAGTTGATGGGATAACGGGTCAAAATGGTTCCGGTTACTTCCCCAGGCAAGTCAATTCCTGTCTTTTGTCCGAAACCGAATGCATTTAAATATCGAATGAACGTATCGTTCCCCATTGTTTGGAGCAAATTGGCCATCGCCGTATTCGATGAGCGTTGGAAACCTTCCAAATAAGTGATCCGTCCCCAACCGTAAACGTTGTGGTCCCGGATTGTTCTGTCAAGCACCTTATATGCGCCCGATTGATAGGTGGCATTCGGATTCCAATGGCCGGAATCGATCGCTGCAGCCAATGTGAAGGTTTTCATTGTGGAACCCGGTTCAATCACTTCCTGGGTGAGATAGTTCAACCAATTGTTTTCCAAACCTTCCCGCGTTTCCGGATTGAAAGTTGGACGCTGGGACATTGCGAGGACTTCTCCCGTTTTGGCATCCGCGACAATGCCGACCATCATTTCCGGATTATATTCTTGGTAAACATTTGTCATGGCATCTTCCAAAAAGTTTTGAATCGTTTTATCAATCGTCAAGTATATGTTGTCTCCGTTTTTCGCCGGTTTGACCATTTTTTCTCTGTTCGGGATCAGATAATGCAATGCATCCGTTTCGTATTCAATCTTTCCGTTTTCCCCGGTCAATTGTTTATTGTAAATCAACTCCAACCCCATTTTTCCGACAGAGAGGAATGTTCCATCATCCTGCTTTTCCTTCTGCGTAAAACCGATTAAGTGGGAGGCAAAGACACCATTTGGATAATATCTTTTGGTATCACTTACAAACTTAATTCCAGGCAATTGTTCCTTTTCAATTTTAGTTTTGATTTCGTGGCTGATTCCTCTACCTGCCGCGCCAAATTCCACTTGGTAATAATAGCGGCCATCCGGTCTTCGTTTTGTTAAAATTTTATAAATTTCCGATTCATCCAGGGAAATATATTTTGACAACACTTCCGCCGTCTTTTCAGGGTCCACTACATGCTGCGGTTTTTTCGGGTTTGTTGTTGCGACCGGATTGACGATGGCTATCAATCGGTAACTTAACGTGTCCTCCGCAATCACATTGCCGTTCCGGTCCAGTATTTTGCCCCTTTCGGCAGTGATCACCGCTTCCTTTTGGTACAATGCCGCAGCTTTCGCCTTCAATTGTTCCCCTTCCACTTGACCTGTCGCTTGAATAAACGTAATCCTCAACAATAATGCAAAAAAGAGCCCTCCATAAAAGACGAACAATAGAAAGGCTCCCCATTGAAAACGAAATTTCTTTTTCTTCATTCTCCCGGCACAACCTTTACATTATCTTCTTTCAGAGTCAAACCGAGTGAATTTGCTTTTTCCCAGATTCTTTCGTATGTTGATAATTCGCTGACTTGCACCTTTAAATCAACATTTTGTTTCTCAATTTCCGCAATTTCTCTTTCAATTTTCTCTATTTCGATCGTTGTTTTTTGAATAGAGCTTTGCTTATGTAAAATGAATATGGATAGTGTTGCGATAAGTATGACAAATGCTATATATAGAAACTTTTCCCTTGCTGTGATGATTTTCCGGTGTTTCTTTGGTGACTGTTTGGTCTTAGGTTGGATAGCGGGTTGTTCATAGGGTGCTTCTTGATGCTGATAATAAATTTGTTGCCTTACACGAACTGCCATTTAGCCACGCCCTTTTTCATGAATTTTTTCCGAGATCCGCAGTTTTGCCGATCTCGCCCGATTGTTCGCCATTATTTCTTCCTTTGATGGCACAATCGGTTTTTTTGTAATTATTTTTAATACCGGTTGGAATTCATCTGGAATGATTGGTAACCCTGGAGGTAACTCCGGCAATGAAGAAGCCTCTTTAAATATTGTTTTGACGATGCGGTCTTCCAATGAATGGAATGTAATGACGCTGATACGGCCACCCACACGCAACAAATCAATGGCATCAGTAAGCGAATCTTCAATTGCTCCCAACTCGTCATTTACCGCAATGCGGATTGCCTGGAAAACTCTCTTTGCAGGATGTCCGCCTGTGCGACGACGGGATGCTGGAATCGCTTCTTTGATTAATTCCGCAAGCTGTCCAGTTGTTTCGATTGGTCCCTTTTTTCTTGCCGATTCAATTTTGCGGGCAATTTGCTTGGAAAAGTGTTCTTCTCCATAACGAAAAAAAATGCGCACTAACGCTTCATAAGGCCACTCGTTCACAATATGATAGGCAGTCAATTCTTGGGTCTGATCCATTCGCATGTCCAAAGGAGCATCATGTTGATAGCTGAATCCCCGCTCTGGAGTGTCCAATTGTGGGGATGAAACGCCCAAATCATAGAGAATGCCATCAACTTTCTGAATATTTAGCAAATCCAATTGTTGCTTTAAATAACGGAAATTGGAATGAACATAAGTGATTTTATCGTTGTATTGTTCCAAACGTTTTTTTGCATGCTCAATAGCATTTAAATCCTGATCAAAACAAATCAATCTTCCCGCGTCTGAAAGCTGTTGAACCAAATATTCGCTATGACCGGCCCCACCTAACGTACAATCCACATAGATTCCGTCCGGTTTGACATTCAATCCATCGACAGTCTCTTTTAGCAATACGGTAGTATGATTGAACATGTGATTTTGCCCCTTCACGGATGTATTCTCTTAGAAGTCAAAACCGATAAGATTTTCCGCAATATCGTTGAAAGACTCCTCTGCTTGGTTGAAATATTCTTCCCAAAGCTCTTTTGACCATATTTCAATTTTGGTTGAGACTCCCAAAATGACACATTCTTTTTCCAGTTTGGCATAAGCAGCAAGATTCGATGGGATGTTGATGCGCCCTTGTTTATCCAATTCAACTTCAGTAGCCCCTGAGAAGAAGAACCTGGCAAACGCTCTCGCATCTTTTTTTGTCATTGGCAAGTCTTTTAATTTTTCTTCGAGCTTTCGCCATTCGTTCATAGGATAGCCAAAAAGACAGTTATCAAGACCTCTTGTAATCACAAAAGAATTGCCTAATGCTTCACGAAATTTTGATGGTATGATTAAACGTCCTTTGGCATCAACGGTGTGTTGATATTCTCCCATGAACATGCTACTCACCCCACTTTAGTAAATAATGTACCACAATCCCCCACTTTCCTCCACACATTTTTCATTACGATGATAAACTTTTGATAAATCATGACAATAGTACTCATAAGGGAGCATTCTGATAAAGTAAAAAAGAGCTACCTCTGCCAGAGATAGCTCATAAAAATAGTCGGATATTATTAAAATTTTACTAAATAGTGGGAATTACTTATTTTCAAAGGCAACTTTAATAAATCCGAAATAAGACTTTGTCCATAGATATTTAAATACTGATAAGGATTGTATACCCGCTCTTGCCAATTGTCATTCGGATATAACTCACTTGCAATGGTGTTTAATCTGCGGATCGTATGTTCATGCTTCAGCAGCACTTCCTGTTCAACTTTTTTATTCAAATAATCCAGCTGCATGAAATGATACTGTTTATTTTTTTCCAGTATCTTTTCCAAATGAATTTGTTTCGAATCAAGATATCGGGACAAGTCTTCGTATTCCGCTTCAAGCATTTTCCGAATATGATCGATTTTGTTTTTCGCTTCCGCATCCTGAATGCTTTCGATAAATTGTTGTTTTATTTTTTCCACTTGGCCATTTACAACATCTTCAAAAGTCAGATCGTATTCAGAAAGCAATTGTTCCGCTTGTCGCGTGACAAGGGTAATGTTTAATCTCGGTGCCAAAATCGGCATCTGCAAATTCAATATTTCAAAAGCATCTTTTAATGTCGCCCAATATTGAAGCTCACCCGGACCTGCCACAAATGCCAATACCGGCAAACACATTTCTTGCATCAATGGTCTTGTCACCACATTATTGCTCAACTTTTCCGGTGACCGTTCAGCAAGCTGCAAAAGCTCGTCTTCCGTAAATTTCACGTTTGCAGCCAAATTGACAAAATCCCCATTTTTTCTTTCCAGTAAAAATCGTTCTCCGTCTTTTACATAAAACAGGTTCGCATTTTCCTCCGCCGCTGAAATCGGCGTACCATATCCGTTTTTGTCAAATAATCGCTCTTTTTCAACAACCGCCGCGCTGATTGCCTCATTTTTTTGGATGATTTGTTGAAAAAAAGCGGATTGATAATGTCGAAATGGCGGAAACGCCGAATCAATCATCAAAAGTCCTTCTTCTTGAAATAATTCGTTCAGTAAACGGGAGAAGAAATCTGTGAATGTTTCGCTTTCATTCATATGATGGAGGACCGATTGATAAATTCCCCGTGTATGTTCCGTTTCTCCATAATCTTTAAAAATTTCATCAATGAAAGCTTTCATTTCCGCATGATCAAACCGGGTTTCGGAAGCAATGGTTTTATGGCGGGGAGCTGTGCCATAAATTCTCTTTTTCGGCACCCCTTCCGCAATCGTGAAGGTATGATTGATTTCAAGAATATCGTGATCTTCCCCTGCAATCCAAAATATCGGTACCACATCAATGCCCAATTTTTCACTTTGTTCTCTTGCCAATAAAATGACACTGATCGCTTTATAAACAGAATAAAGCGGACCCGTAAGCAGCCCTGCCTGTTGTCCGCCAACGACCGCCAACGCTCCGTTTTCCAATTTATTTAAATGCTCCATCGATTTTTGTGAAATTCCGAAAGGCTCCATAAATTGATAAATGACATTGCTCAAACCTTTTCTGTCATATTGCTGTTCTTTCAAATATCCGGCTCTTATGCGAAATGAATCGTCGTTGTATGGATATTGGTAAAACGACAATAATCGTTCGCTTCCCGCCCAAAAATCAGATAACAGCTGATTGCCAACTGGTGATAATCTTTCCAGTTCCATATTACTTCTCCTCTACTTATCTCTATACATTCATATTCATTAAAAGAGTTTTACTTGTACTATTGTAAACTTTAAAGCATTGTCTGAAAAGAAAATGGCTTCAATTCTTATGTAATTCAATCCGACTATGTAACAAAAAAAATGACGCTTTGAACAATGCCCACTATCCAAACGATGTTATATACGATCAACAAGTATAAAAATTGCATCCGCCAAATCCTTCTTAAAAGGGGAACCACTTCGATCTCTTTTTGGGTTCTCCAGTCTATATAAGTCATAATCATGGCAATCAATAATGATATGGAAATGGTCACGATGCTAAATGGGGCCCCCCATAATGTTGTGATGGAGATGGTGACGGAGAAAAACAGAACAAAGGTGGTGATGTCCGCAGCCAACCGAAAACTGCTGTTCACTTGTTTTTTCAAGAGTTTGCGGAAGAACAGAAAAGATAGAATGAAAATCGCTACCGGTAATAATATCAGGATGCCAAGCACATATGCCAATACCAATTTCACGTTTTTTCACCCTCTATGGCCAACACTAAATGGTATAACGTTTTTAGAGTGGGCAATCTTTTTCCTTTTTGCTCCGCTTTTTTAATCACAGCCCCTACAATCGAATCCACTTCCGTTTTTTTGTTCATCAAACGATCCTGGAGCATGGAAGAAGTGTTGGAAGCCGTTTTCTCACATAATGCAATCACATCTTGGAAAGATATAAGCTTTCTTTGTTCCGGAAAAGCTTCCATGCATTCTTCATATAATACTTCCAACAATTTTCTGGCATGACCATTTGTCGCCAAGTCGCCATTTTTCACTTGCAGTATCGCCGTCAATGGGTTGATGAAACAATTGTATAATGCCTTCTCCAACAGCATCGTTTCAGCATCATCAACCCATTGGACAGGGAACAATCCATTCTTCACATCAAGCAAGGATTGGTATGCTTCATGATTTCCCCGACCAACCGCTAATTTTAACACACCAACACCCCGATGAATAACCGTATGATCATTTTCCTTTTGCGCACCAAATTGGCAGGATCCGAAACCAATCGATTTTTGCGGCAGTTTCAGCGCTTCTTTAAAATGGGCCAATCCGTTCTGCACAAACAAAATGGGCATATCAATTGATAATTTTTCCAGCTGAGGCAAGACATCTTTCAAATGAGTATATTTCACTGCCACAATCACTAATGAATCCCCTGCTATTTCCGCATAGCCGGAAGTGACATTCACAAATGTCTCCGTAACAGTACCATCCAAATTTCTTCTAATGATTCCATGTTTACGGATCGCTTCTTCCTGCTCTTTTCTTCGAACGATCACCGTGACTTCAAAATGTTCGGCCAAAAACGAAGCCATCAACATTCCGACAGAACCTGCACCAATCACCACAATCTTTCTCATATCCGCTACCCTCTTTGACACTTCTTTTCTTTTCATTGTACCCGCTGCCATAAAAACTCAACAAGAAAAGGTGTGACCGAAAGAGTGCCACACCCTTTTTCCATATTATACTGGAACTATTTGAAGTTTTCGATCATTTTCGTCCGGATAGTAGAAAGAGAAAATATCCGATTATTGCTGCTGCTTTTGTTGCTGCTGTTCAATGAAAACGGCTCCTTGTTGAAGCCACTTTAACACGCGATCGTGTTCCGTTTGAAGCTCCCGGTATTTCAGTTCAAGCTCATTATACGCTTCCGTCAATTCATCAAAACTGTTCAGTGCAAGTTTCAAATGGCTTCTCATTAGTTGCTTCGGTCTTTTTCTGACACTATTCAGCATTTGACCGTATTGTTGCCTTAATGTTTTATTCCAGCGGAAACCGCAAGCTTGCTTTGTACGACCCAGCACTTGCGCAGCCTCTGCAAAAGCTTCCAATTGAGTTCTTCCATTTTGAACGGCAGTTATCACAATCTCTGCCAATTTTTCATCATCTTCAGGGGTCCATTGATCTTTCCTTCTTTTCCCTTCCATACCTATCACCTCTCATTTTTTTACTCTACTATATGCAAAAAGAGAATAAATAGAATTAAAGAACATAGAAAAAATAGGTTGCGACATATAAAAATTTTGTCACAACCTATTTTCATCAACCCAGGTTTCTTTACGGTAATATGGTTGAAAAGAATGTTTTCATATACCATTTATTTTTTGCTGCTTGACTTGGACAAGAAACGTTCCACCGCTTTTTCATGCTCTTCGCTTTCCCAAAGTTTGGCGCAAAGTCTGATTTCTTCCATCACGCGTCCATAGACATTCCGCTCTCTCCATTTGCGAAGTTCAATTTCTTTATAGGCATGGTGGACAGAAGGATGAACTTTTTTCATATCCTCAATGAACGCTTCCAACGCCTCTTCTTTTGGACCATCAAACACTCTCATCGCCCAGCCGATTTCATATAATTGCTCGGCCGTATAAGGCTTGGCATCAATCAGCATTTTCAACGCCCGATCATGGCGCAATCCTCTTTCAAACAAATAAGTTCCGCCACCCCATCCAGTCGTAATGGCCAATGTTCCTTGAATGAATCCGCATTTTGCGTGGCTGGCCACCAACCGGAAATCGCAGGCTGTGGCAATTTCGCAGCCTCCACCAACGGCTGTCCCATTAATGAGTGCAATGGTTGGAACATGCAATGTAGCAAGTTCATATAAAATATTCCCCATTTTGCTGAGCATTCCAAAGGCTTCCTCTGCCGTTTTCAAACTATGGAATTCCGACAAATCCCCTCCGGAACAGAAGGCTCTATCCCCCGCACCGGTGATGACCAAAAACCGTACGTCTTTATTTTCTTTTATATGCTTAATGACTTGTTTCAACCCATCCATCACTTCGTCATTAACCGCATTTCTCTTTTCTTCCCTGTCGATGGTAAATGTTAGGATCCCATCTTTTAGATCAATTTTGTAAGACAATGAACAACATCCCCTTTTAAACAATTATTTCAACATAACGCTATATGATTTCATAGTAATAGACGAATCCGTTCTTGACAAGATTTGGTTATTACCGAAATTCATTGAAAAAAGCAAAAAAAGACTATTAGAGAGCCATGGTCACTCTAATAGTCTTTTGTAAGCAGCGTACGAACGATGCACGCTTTATTATTTGCTTACCACTTCTTTACCTTTGTAATGTCCGCAAGATTTGCAAACATGGTGAGATAAAGTTAGTTCACCGCAGTTTGGGCAATTTACCATACCAGGTACTGATAATTTGTAATGAGTACGGCGTTTTCTTTTAGCAGTTTTAGAAGTTCTTCTAAATGGTACAGCCATGATTGGCACCTCCTTACAGGTTTATTCATCTTTTTGATCAAAAAACTTAGCTAATCCAGCAAGTCTTGGATCCACTTTTGGTTTGTCATTTTGTTGACTTAACTCTTCTTCTGTATAATAACTCCAGTCTTTTCCGCCTTTGATGGTACCTTCAGTGCCTTCCTTGAACACTTGCATCGGTACTTCAAGGAGAATCAAATCTTCCAAGACCGGTTTTAAATCGATGACTTCTCCATCTATATAATGGATATCCTCATCTTCATCATTTCCCCGAAGTTCTGGATCAGCCCAACTGAAGACTTCAACCGTCTCAACTTCAACAGGAAATTCAACATCTTCCCAAGTGCGGGCACAGGGAAGGGTTAAGGTCGCTGTCAAATGCAATTGACAAGTCATTTGTGAATTTCCGATAGTACAGTGACCTTTTATATGAACGGGTGAAATATCGCGAATATCTTTATTTCGCTTTTTCACATCATCCAGCTCGACGACTGTATCAATCGGCATTCCAGTATGGCGATACTTTGATAGTTGATGAATAGACCATTTCATTCACGAATCACCCCAAGACAACAATGATGATTATATAATGTGATAATTTAGATGTCAAGATATTTTCTTGTCACTTTACAAAAACGATGCAATATTTCAGTATAAACTTATAGGAATCAAACAGAAATTTTGGAAAGGGGCATATTATGAAAGCTGTCGGAATCGTTGTGGAATACAATCCATTCCATAATGGACATTACTATCATGTTACCCAATCAAAAAAAATTACAAACGCTGATGTGGTCATCGCTGTCATGAGCGGCCCCTTTCTGCAAAGAGGAGAACCGGCCCTCGTTTCCAAATGGCACCGGGCAAAAATGGCGTTGAAGAGCGGCGTTGATATCGTTGTGGAATTGCCTTATGTGTTTAGCACCGCAAACGCTCCTTTATTTGCTGAAGGCGCGATTTTCCTCCTTGGCGCGCTGCAATGCGAAGCCTTTTCATTCGGGAGCGAAGATGGCAAATTGGAGCCGTTTTTGAACACCGCCGACTTAATCGAAACCCATTTTGATGAATATAATGAACTCATTAAAAAGTTTGTGTCAACTGGCATAAGTTATCCGCAAAGTTTGTTTTATGCATATGAACAACTGAAACAAAAGAACAACCGTGTTTATCTTGACTTATCCAAACCGAATAACATTCTTGGCTATCACTATATTGTCGCCGCCAAAAAATTCGATTTGCCTGTTCAACCGGTGACAATCCAACGAATCCAGGCAAATTATCACGATTCTATCAATGAAAGGTCGACCATTGCAAGTGCAACGGGCATCCGAAAAGAAATTTTTCAGAAGGGGACTGTGGAAATAGTCCGCCCTTACGTTCCGGATGCAACGTTCCAGGAACTTACGGAATGGCGGCATCAGTATTCGCGCTTTGTGGATTGGGAAGCGTTCTGGCCCCTTTTGAAATATGCCATTATGCGTCATCGTCCGGAACACTTGACCGCCTTTGCAGACGTTTCGGAAGGCATTGAATATGCACTGATTAAGCATGCCAAACAAAGTGATACCTTTACACAACTGATGTCCGCCATCAAATCCAAACGCTACACTTGGACGAGATTGCAACGGATGCTCACCCATATATATACAGGCATTACGAAAGAAGAACTGCATCAATCCAAAACGCCGACCTATATCCGTCTGCTTGGAATGACAAAAAAAGGGCAGGCCTATTTATCGGAACGGAAGAAAAACTTGGAGCTTCCTTTGATCAGCCGTGTGGCACAAGCAAAAGATCCGATGCTTCAAATCGATATCCGGGCATCCGAAATGTACGCTTTAGGCGTCGAGCATTTTTCAAATAAAAAAATTGACGGAGATTATAAACTTCCGCCAATTCGTCTGTAATCATTTCTTTTTTTCAGGCAGGCTCTCCAAATAGTTCAAAGCGTCATCAACCGTTTTTACCGGCACGATTTTCATGTCGGTATTTATTTTTTTGGCCGTTGTGACAGCCGCTTCATAATTGGAGATAAGTCCAGGATCTTTCTTCTTGGCTTCCTCTGAAATTTCATCATCGGGGGCGAAGAAAATTTCCACCCCGTCTCTATCGGCGGCGACCACTTTCTTTTCGATGCCCCCGATCCGGCCAACCGTGCCATCTTCATTGATGACACCGGTGCCCGCAACCGAATACCCTTTTGTAATATCTTCATCCATGAGCTGGTTGAGAATTTCTAATGTGAACATGAGTCCCGCAGAAGGCCCCCCGATATCTTTCGAATTAATTTTTACGACCGGATCTGTTTTTATTGTGACATTTTCCTTATAAGTAACGCCTAAACCGATTTTCCCGTCGCTATCGGGGATCTCTTTTAAAGTGACGGATTCGTCCAATAATTTTTCATCCCTTTGAACCACCAGTTGGACAACATCGTTTTCTTTTTTTTCTACCAGAGCATGAGCCAAATCTTCCGGCTTCTTAATGACTTTTCCATCAATTTCCACAATTTTATCCCCTGGCTGCAAGATACCGGCGCTCGCCCCATCGGACAATACGTTTAACACGATGATGCCGTCATATTCCACCTCATATGGCAAACCTGTCTTATTGAAGGCAACATAAATGGCATTAAATTGGGAATCTTTCATAAGCGTCAATTGACGAACATTATATTCACGATCGTCTTCTTCCTTTTGATGGATTTCCTTCTTTTTAACAATATCTTGATACTTGCTGAATTTCGCAATCAAGAGCGTCAAGGGAGTGGCATTGCTCATCGATACAGTCATTAAACTGAATGTTCCTTCATCATCCACATCGCCATTTTCCACTTTGACATATTCGCTAACATCATAGGCGCTTCCAGGTTTCATAATATAGTAATCAAGCTGGTAAAAAGATAAAAAAATTGCGACGAACAACGCAAGTATCATCCATATCAGACGTTTCAACGGTTTGAGCACCCCCTATGTCAGCTCAAAAAAGCTAAATAAATAAAGTTGCACCTGCATATATTAGTTTAGCAATCAAAGAATGAACCAAAGAAAAACAAAAAGTTGAAAAGAGTTGATGGCTTATTCCACTACTATATCTTTTCGTATGTATTACACTCATTTGTTTATTATTGATCTTTCCAGGAATTGCACACAAAGGGGCAGACCTTGGACTTGAACTATTCATGGAAGCCCTGTTCCCCTATTTGCTGCCATATTTGATTTTAACACAATGGTTTATCCGCTTGACACCTGAAAAGGACAATTCCTTGTCCAGATTTAAATTATATTTGAAGACGTATGGCATCAGTGCCCTCGGCGGCTTTCCAACTGGTGCGGCAACCATTGCCTACTTGAAAAGGACAAATCAGATTTCAAAACAGGAAGCAAACGGCCTTTTAAGTATTTGCCATAGTCCAAGCCCTTTATTCGTATTGGGATTTGTGGGCAATGACTTATTGAACAATACCCGGTTCAGCTGGCAATACCTGATTTTATATCATACCGTTTCGATCTTGATTCTGATATTGTACTACTTTTATCATCGTTCAAATCCTCGACAGGCCGTGAAATCAGACAACCTTAAACGGATTGAAAACCCGTTTATATCAAGCATCAAAGACAGCATTCCGACCGTTCTGGTTGTCGGTTCTACCATCATTTTTTTCACAACCGTCTATACCGTCGTCATGTATACGATTCATACCATTTTTCCAAATATACATAAATATTTCCTACTACTGACAGCAGCATCTTTGGAAATGACGAACGGACTCCAAATTTCGCAAAAGTTTTTTTCCAATGACCCCATCTTGCTGCCGATGCTGATGGCCACCTTTTTATCCAGCCAAAGCTTGAGCATTCATATGCAAGTGGCGGTCATTGCTAAAAGCGAAAATATTTCGCTGAAACCCTATATTCTTTTAAGGATCTTTATCACGTTTATTATTCCTTTTTTATATTTTATATTATTTTTATAAGGCAGGATAAAGGAAAAACTCGGCAGACATGCACGTCTGCCGAGTTTAAATGTTTTGCTGATATTTCGCTTTCAATGCTTCTTCCACTACACAAGGCACAAGCCCTTTGACACTTCCCCCATATCGGGCAACTTCTTTCACAATGCTGGAACTTAAGAAGGAATATTGATTTTTCGTCATGATGAAAAATGTTTCGATGGATTCTTCCAAAAAGCGGTTCATCGATGTGATTTGCATTTCATATTCAAAGTCAGAGACCGCACGCAGGCCACGAACGATGGCAATGGCGTTTCTGGCTTTTGCATAATCCACCAATAATCCGGAAGAACTTTCAACCCGAACATTCGGAATATCTTTCGTCACTTCTTTGATTAGTTCAATTCTTTCTTCAATGGTAAACAATGGCTTTTTCGAAGAATTCTTTAACGCAGCCACATAGACAACATCAAAAATATCCGCAGCCCGTCTGATAATGTCCAGATGTCCATTCGTAATCGGATCGAAACTTCCAGGTACAACAGCGATTTTTTCCGACAATTTTTCTCTCTCCCTAATTCATTCGATAAATTGAAATATTGGTATTTCCATAAGTTTCTTCTCGAACGCAAACAAATTGTCCGTAGTTTTTGGGCAATTGCACTTCTGACGAATGCTCACAAACGATGATGGCATCACGGGAAAGCTTTCCGCCTTCCGCAAGAATTGAAAGGTAATCATAATATTCCAGTTTTTTATATGGAGGGTCGGCAAATACATAATCAATTTGTATATCCCTCTTCAAGAGCGCCCTGACAGCGCGGCCGGCCTCTGTGCAATACATTTCCGAACGATCTTCGTAACGGCATTTCTTAATGTTTTCTTTCAATATTTGAAATGCCTTCCGATCTTTCTCAACAAAGATGGCACGTTCCGCCCCCCTGCTCAACGCTTCAATTCCCAAACCACCACTGCCTGCAAATAAATCTAAAGCGGTTCCTCCATCAAAAAAAGGACCAATGATATTAAAAATGGATTCTTTCACTTTATCTGCAGTCGGCCGTGTAGTGGTTCCAGAAATCGCTTTAAGCGGTATTCCTTTTCTTTCACCGGCTACCACCCGCAATTTCATCACCAAACTTTCCCTATTGTTCTGAATGGATCGTTTTAATGGAAATCGAGTCTTTCTTTTTAACAATTTCTACCATGAACAGTTTTTGCAGCCAAGATTCTTCAATATAGTATTTTCCGGCAATTTCTTTAATCGGTTGTGAAACCGTATTGTATCGTCTTTGATTATAAACATAAAATCCATGATCCATCGGGAAACGGAATTGCCGGATTTCATTATTCGCATAATAACCGTTTTCCCCAACCCGCGTTTCATAACCGAGATGACTCAACAAAGTATCGGCGGAATACAACACTTGCCCATCTTTGAAAATCACTTCAACATCCTTGGCCACATTGGAATTTACATATAATTCCCTGTTATCATTAAAAAGCAACGGAAATACTTCATCTGTTGCAGCATTGGCCTGGAAATATTGTGTGTGATTTCCAAACACTTCGCTCAACAATTCATCCAGCATTGCAACGTCCAGTTTGGTTCCTTCTAAATTTTGCAATTTTTCAGTCCAAACTTTTTGTTGTTCTTCCGTCATCCGGTTATTTAATGTTAAAGTAATTTCTTTTGCCTTTTCTCCGCCAATCCCGGTATTTGTCAGAAATGAAGCCAATACCTCAGGCACCCATTCCGGCACATCATCAAACTGATATTTCATGTTCAATTGGGATAAAATGATCTCTTCCTTTAAGGCTTCCAATGATGCATTGCCCGAAAATAAAATGCGGTTTCCTTGGGTTTTGATGCCGGAACCGAGAACGATGGCGATATGCTCATCATTCAGCAGATTCATTTCATCCAACTGTTCCATCATATCACTTTGAATCGGATTTGGCGAATAGATGGTAACCAATCCATCTTTTTCTCGATGTTGCAACGGATTCACTTGATAATACAGTTCGTTTACCGGGCCTGTACCGCTGAACATCGTGTAGTTTACCAAAGATAATGATTGCTGCCCGGTTAAAGGCAAACCCGATACCCATGTACCGTTAACGGATTGATCGGTTGTAATATGTACTGTCGTATGGGATACGATTCCATTTTCCAATGTAACAAAAATATCTTTCAAAAACTGATTGGATTTCAATCCGCCCTTTAAAGGGATGATATAAGAAATGGATTGATTTTGAATATCGCTTTTTTCGAATTTGGAAAAATCCTCGCTTAACCGTTTGCAACTGTTTTCCTTTTCAATAAAACAATCCGGGCTTACGGCTTGCTCCGGCCAGTTGATAGAAACCGTTTGATTTGGTAAATTTCTAAAGTGGTGGCGGATGTCCAAACTTTCTCCTCTCAGGACTATATCAATTTCCTGGTTGTAAGTGAAATCGTCCACTTTACTCTCCTGCTGGTTGGAAAACACCTGATATTGAAAAAAAAGGACACCGCCTATAAGTAAGACAAGCAAACTGAAGAAGCTGACAATATATTTCATGGGCAAGCCACCTCTAACATGCTAATATATGTATTATGTATATAGAAAGGATGATCAAAATGACACAACAATTTGTCGAGCTAGGACAAGGTTATGGAGATATTTATGAATTGTGTGAATTGATCCGCACAAACGAAAAACGATTCCATAATGCCTTTTTGTTTATATCTTATAAAGGAAACGAAGCGTACGCTTCCCCAGCTGTAGCCTTTCAACCGGTCGGCGATGGCAACTTTATGCCTATATACATATGCCGTGAAGGAATCCCTTATAATCCCGGAAAACCTTCAAAAAGGCTGCAATTATTTGAAGAAGCATTAAAAGAAATCGGCAAGGAAGCGATTCCGATGGACATCAAACATTCCTGCTATTATGCGGAAACCATTTTATTCTATCAACATTTGATCGGAGTATTGCGAATGAACCGCTTAATTCCGCCACTGGATTAACGGTTAAAGCCCGATGCGGTAGTCATATTCTTCTTTATCTTTTTTGAATTTTGTATTTTCAAATTCATTTTTTACAAACGGCAAGTAGGATTCAACAACGTCTTTCACGAATGGAAGGCGTTGTATTTTATTTTTTATATAAGGTATTTCGTCCCGATTGCAGTAGAGGACCACATATTTTAATTTTCTTGAAATATAATGCACATGGCCGAACTTTCTTAAACTCTTGGCGTGTTTCAACTGATAAACATACACGATAAGCCCTTGTCTTTCTTGCATTTTCATTACCCCTTTTCTTCATTTCAAGGATACCATACACGTATTTTTAATAGCAACTGACATTCGTGACATGACGTTACAATTTTCGTTATAATCTTTTTTAAGGGACTTGATTATGGTGGAATGAATACAAGGAAATCTCATATTAGAAAATATAGATTAGAAGCTCGTAAATGAAGGAGGCCAATCATGGGAAAAAAGACAAAACTGGCGTTGGCAATCGCCGCTGCAAGTGCAGCTGCATGGGCTGGAAGCAAAGCCTTTATGAAACCCCAAAAACGGGAAGGAAAAGAAGTGCTGCAAAAAGCCCCGGTCGTGCTGGCTCATAGAGGAGGGGCTAAACTCGCGCCAGAACATACAATGATCGCTTTTGAAAAGGCTTTTGAACTCGGAGTCGACGGTTTTGAAATCGATATCAGGCTCACGAAAGATGAAGAAATTGTCGCGTTCCACGATGAAACGATCGACCGAACATCTGACGGATTAGGGGCCGTAAAGGATTTTACACTGGAAGAATTAAAAAACTTTAATTTTGGTTACCACTTTAAAGATGAGAATGGACACCACCCGTATCGGGATCAAAAAGCGGAAATTGTCACATTGAAAGAACTATTTGAAAAGTTTCCAAATATGTATATCAACATCGATATCAAAGATAGCCCGGAAACCTATGAAGGAAGTTTGATGCCTTCGAAACTTTGGAGAATAATTGAAGAATATAAGGCGGAAGACCGTGTAGTGGTAACGAGCTTCTATAGCGAACAAGTCGATCGTTTCAATTTGTATGCACAAAACCGGGTCGCTTTGGGAGCCGGTGAAACGGATGTAAGGAAAGCTTTTGCCGCATATACGAGCCAATTTGGGCATCTCTATCATCCGAAGGTGGACGTTTTCCAACTTCCGACAAAACATGGAAGATTTTCTCTTGATTCACCAAAATTTATCTCTTTTTTAAACAATTTAAATATTCCGGTGCATTATTGGGTCATTGATGATGAAGAGCAAATGGGGAAACTGTTGGACAATGGGGCGAAAGGCATCATCACCGACCGGCCGGATATCGCCGTTCCCTTCGTCCGGAATTGGATGGAGCAGCAACAGGAAAAAGGGGAAAATCAGAAATAGTGTTTTTTTGGAGATTTCAAGACTTCTTCACATTCGTAGTACAGGCCGTACCAAGGTTTGTGCTACTATTTTTTTAGCTGAAATCAAGATATCTTAAACAACTTATGAACTAACCAGTCATATCCGCTTCCTTCCAACATGTGTACCTATGGATTTTGAAAATCCCGCAGAAAGGGATGACTCCAAAGAAGAAGGAATAGGCATTTACAGTTTTAGGATGGGTTATCCGAACTTGAAAGGGGTATTTTATTTGAAAAAAACATTACTTGTCACATTTTTTGCCCTGTTATTGATTGCTTGCGGAAATGAAAAAACTTTCGATTATACAGTTCATGATTTTATACAAAAATATGAGGAAACGGCGGGGGATTCCATTCCGATTGGTGAAAAGATCCAATTTGATGAAAAAACTTATTTAGTTGAAATCCTCCCGACAGTTGCATTAGTTCTTAATACGGATGATCATAACAATCTTGAAAAAGCGGCTGTCAGCGTCAAACCGGAAGCGATTTCAAAGGATATGGATATAGTATTGGCCAGTTTTCATACGCTTCTAAAATCCATCGACCCCTCTCTGACGGATGACGACATCGATCAAATATACAATCAATTGGACATTGCCGGTCCAACCCTTGCCAATCATGAAAAATCATACACTTTGAACCATATCAACTATAAAATTGAAAAAGATATCGAAAGCGATTCAATTCTGTTGGAGGCCTCGCCCGACTGAGCTGAAAATAACCATCTTGGGGAGGCTTCCATTTCCGCAATCAGATTGATCATTCTTCCTGAGTTCCATCCAGACGTTTCTTTCTCAAGTTATACAAATAAACGATCGGGAAAATTCCGCAGATTAAGATTATTCCTCCTATTAACATCCCATCCAGGAAGTTGTAGCCATCGGTCAGTGCCGTTGCAATCCCTAAACCAAGGGAAATGAAAACAAGAACCACCATTGAAATCATCATTTGCTTTTTTGGATTCATTTCGGTGCTTTCATAATCTGCGGCAATACCCATGGACAAGTATGCAGAAATCACAGTCGTTAGCATAAATAACATCCATAGAGGATTATCCCTCATTGCATCGAACCCTTTTGTCACCCAGTCATACCCCAAAATGCAAATAATCCCAAAAGTTTGGATAAAATAAACAATCCGGATGTTTTTTAAATTTTGCAGCTTTAGGCGTTCATCACCGATTTTTTTCATTTATTCATCCTCCTTTTCAATCCAAAATACCTCATCCAATGTTTTATTCACCGCATAACAAATATCCAGACACAGCCTGAGTGTCGGGTTATATTTCCCCTTCTCGATGAGGCTGATCGTTTGGCGGGTCACCCCGACCTTTTCCGCCAACTGTTGCTGTGTCAGATTTGCTTCTACTCTTGCAATCCTCACCCTATTTTCCAAAAGTTCAATCACCCCTTCTTACTTTATATTGTAATATATATATTACATAATGCAATATATATTTTACATATCAATATAAATTCCTTGGATGAATTCAAAACAAAAAGGACCCTATACTTTGGGTCCATCGATCAACTCAATTCCTTCACAAACTGTTCTTCTGAAATGACTTTAAAACCATTTCTCTTAAGCAATGCGGAAGTGACTCCATCTCCCGCGATTTTCTGCCCGTTAAATTCTCCGGAATATACCATCGTGCTACCGCAAGAAGGGCTGTTCTCTTTAAGAACAACCAAGGTGGCCCCCACTTTTTTAGCAACTTCCAAAGTGGCGTAAGCCCCTCTTAAGAAATGTTCCGTCACATCTTTTCCGTTTTCCGTTAAGACCTTTGCCTTTCCATCCAAAACGTCATTACCGTCTCCGCCTATGATTTCTGCGGGTTCCCTTGGAGTCGATAATCCCCCCAAGACTTCCGGACAGACCGCCACAGCTTTCTTTTCCTCAATCAATTTCGCCACTTTTTCATCCAGACAATGGGTGCCATTATAGCGGACTTTTAATCCCGCCAAACAAGAACTGACCAGAATCATATCTACCTCCAGAATTGAATAAATTGCACTGTAAAATCCTTTGCCTTAAAGACTGTCGAAAACAATGAGGCTGTTCAGAAAGAAACTTCCTTCCAAACAGCCTAAATACTCCTTGTTTAAGCCGAACAAGAACATTTTCCGCCTGATCCGCAACCGCCGGAGTGGCAAGCCGTCTCAAAAAACGGATTGCTGACAGGCACTTTGACCGCTTCCGAAACAGACTTTCCAATAATGAGACTGATTTCATCCAGCATGTCTTGCAGCTGGTTTTCCACGAGCCTCAAATTTGCCACCTTTTCATTGAGATCCAGTTCTCTTTTTTGCTTTCTGATTTCTTTAGTAATTTTATGATAATCGGGATGATATTTGCCGAACCGCTGTACATCCTCGTATTGTTCTTTCATTCGATTAAATGCGGCAATCTTCTCAACCAACACTTGATCACTGTATACCGCATGATGGGCTTTACGATAATTGTGAACAAGTTCAGAATTGAGAATCATGGAGCTTAATGCGTCCGCTTCATCTAAAATGAAGGCCCATTCTGATGTCATCATCATCAATTATTCCTCCAATCTGTACATCTATCATAGCAAATTTTTATGGAAGTTTGTATTTGCAATACTTGCTTTTCCAGCCTTCATTAAGAAGTGCAATCCGCTACCTTTTTATTTTTGTCAATACGGATTGCACGCATTCATAATCGGAAAAATAGATTTCCCTATCCTTAAAGGTTTGGGTTGTTTCATGGCCTTTCCCGGCAATGAGGATGGTATCCCCTTCTTTGGCGGATAAAATGGCTTTTTCAATCGCTTCCGCCCGGTCCAAAATCATTTCGTATTTTTGCGTCGAGACGAATCCTGCCGCAATTTGGGAATTGATAAAGGCCGGATCTTCGCTTCGTGGATTATCTGTTGTCAAGTAAATCATATCCGCATATTTCGTTGCGACTGCTCCCATTTTAATCCGCTTATGTTTATCCCGATCGCCGCCGCAACTGAACACTAAAATCAAATCCCTTTTCGCCGTCTTTTTCAACGTTTTTAATACCGCCCTTAATGCCGCTTCCGTATGGGCATAATCAATATAAATAGATAAATTCAAATCATTTGGAACAGATTCCAGTCTTCCTTTCGGCAATCTTAACGTTTCGGCTGCTTCGCAAATTTTTTCGATCGGAAACCCTAATTCGCTGACCGTCGTAATGGCGGCAATGGCATTTTGCAATTGATGTTCTCCCACAAATGGCAATGTAAACACTTTTTGTCCTTTATCGCTTTGCAAGCAACAAGTGGTATGGTGAATCCCCTCCGCCAAAGTTTGCAATTGATAATTCACACGATTTCCGAGCCCAAAGTACGTTTTTTTCTTTTTGGACTGCAAGCCGACTGTGCGGCAAAAGGAGTCATCGCCGTTTAATACGAGTTTATCCGCCAGCTGGGCCAAAATTTGCTTGGACTGTTTATATTTTTCATAAGAACCGTGTTCTTCAATATGATCTTCCGCCAAATTTAAAAAGACGCCAATGTCAATATCGCAGTCATCCAGCCGGTGAGTCGCAAGCCCCATGGAAGATGCTTCTAACGCGACATATTGCACCCGGTTCCTTACCGCATACTGCAATATTCTGTGCAAGTGTTTCGGTTGCAGTGTCGTCAAATGTTCATAATCCAGATCGATTTCTTCCCCGTTGATAAATACGCCAACTGTTCCAATCACCATTACTTTTTTATGTAGTGCATGGAGCAGTTGCCCAATAAAATGGGTTACCGTCGTTTTTCCGTTTGTGCCCGTTACCGCAATCACTTGCAATGCTTCCGCAGGGAAACGATAAATTTTTGCGGCGCTGAATGACATAAATTTTAAACAGTTTGGCACCCAAATGAGGGGTACTGACAATTTTAATTGATCGAGTTTCGTTTCATCTTCAATGACAACTCCAACTGCACCATTTTGGATGGCTAAATCAATGTATTGATAGCCATCAAATTTTTTGCCTTTTCTTACAACAAATAAATCTCCAGGTTTTACATGCTGGGCATAATCCTCTACCCCTGATACTTCCACTCGTATGGAACCGCCTTTTACCGTACAAGGCCAATCCTTTAATAGCTCCGCTAGCTGCACTGTGTCACTCCTTTTCCATATCATATGCCCAGGAAAATAATGTGACACAAGGGGAAAGGAGGTCGGGAAACATTTTTGCCATAATTCCCTATCCCCACGGAAAATAAAAAAGCGGATGTAAACACATCGGTTTCACCATCCGCTTTTCTGAAATTTTTTGTAAAAGTCCACAGTTACACACACTATTTCAGCGATCAGGTTTATTCAGAAAGATTTGCGTATAATAGTTCATAAAGACCCCCGAACCGACATGGGTGAATTTGTCATTCAAAATTAATTTACGGTGATCTTCCGAATTAAACCAGCCATTGGCGGCCTCAATGGCGTCATAATAAGCAGTGGCCAAGTTTTCCCCCACTTCATCATAAACGACTGAATGGGCTGCCAGACGCTCTTTCAACGAACCATAATTCGGTGAATCATGGGACAAATAGTTTTCCGTGTACATTTCTTCGCTATGCTCCATTGCCGCAACGCTTGCTTCATCATCCCATTTTAGCGTCGGAACTTGTTCATTGCTCCGAAATACATTGATAATATCAAACAATTGTTTCGAATACGCTTGATTGCTTTCTTGCAACATATAAGAATTTAAGTTCGGCACCCGGATTAATTCCCCGACAAAGGTCATTTCATAGGGTCTATGTTTCACAAGGGTTTCGCTGTTGACAAACCGGATCCCGATCAATTTTTCGGTAAACGGATCGATATATAACTGGGCAAAAACGCCATCGAATTTGACTAAAATGCGGGTTTGCATATCGTTTTCCGTCAAGGTGAAGGTGTAAACATTTTCGCCTATTTTCGCGGTAATTTCCGGTTCCACAATGGTCATACGATAAATTTCGTCAAGGGACTGACCCACTTTATACGGAGCAGCATCCAATTGATCTCCCGCTATATATACCTGGACAATCTTTCCATGTTCCACCCCAAACATGACAAAGGTTTCAGGATGGTTATTATAAACCCACCATTCATAGCCAAAAGCACTTTGATCAATCCGGTTCGGTTCACCAAATTCATTAATGAGAAGGTCACTGTTTTGATTTATGTATGTGGATAGTCCAGTTTCCGGTCTTGGCAAGGCATCTTCATCACCTTCAATAACCTCGGTTTTCGGGATGACAGAAGATTTGGAATTAGGCCCTTCCAACGGTTTCAGTTCATATGATGAATCGGATGTATAATAATAAAGAATCGCCAAACAAAATAGCACAATTAATATACGAAAGAGAGTTTTCATAAAAGTTCAGATCCTTTGCTATAATAATTTCATTGTACTAAATTTATTGAGTATGACACAATGTTGTCATTGCAACTATTAAGAAATTGCACTATTATAAAATTATGCGTTAAAATTTGTTCGATGTAACAAAAGGAGGATCATTCATGTATTTTGAAAACAAAACGGTTGAAGATATAATCGTAGACCAAGCGGTACTTGTTGAAGTAATGGAAAAAAACGGCTTGGAATGCCATGGCGGATGGGACTATGACCGTATGACATTCGACAAACGTTTTGATATCAAAGAAGGCCGTTACTATCTTCGTGTCTTCTGCACAGCGGTTTCCGGCGACTGTGGAAACAACTCCGCATCATTGAAAATCTTGAAACCTGCTCTTGGTAAATACTATTATCCTCATGGTGTGGAATACGGTGATGATGAAGTGTTCCCAGCTCATTTAGTGAAAAAATGTGAAGCAATTTTGGAAAATGTGAAAAAAGATTTAGCAGAACTTGGCATCGCCTAATCGCACTTATATAATTCATTTATATTACAAAGGAGGCAATAAAATGGCCTCTTTTTTTATTTTCCATTATTTTTACCAAAAAATAAAAAAAGAGGCTAGTGGTTAGCCTCAAAATAGGTTAAAATCCTAAAATCGCTTTAATGACGGAAGTGGTTTCCCCGCCTTCATAAATCACATAAAGGAGCAAATATACAAGTACTCCGGTGATGGCCGTAAAGAACCAAATAATGCTTGAGATCGGTCCGAGGCGGCGATGCACACCCAACTTGTCTTTCAATCCTGTAACGATACTTATAATGCCGAATACTGCGCCTACCGCAGCCAAAATAATATGGAAAATTAAAAAGAAAGTATAGTATATTTTTACCTCTTCAGGACCACCAAAAGCGGTATTTCCAATGAATACCGTTCTTGTTGCATAAATAATAAAGAAGATTAATGCGCTGGCTCCGGCAGCCAACATGACTTTCTTATGTGCTTCTATTTTTCTGGCGATGATTAGACCCCATCCAATGGCCACCAAAATGGCACTGATTACGATGAATGATGTACTGATTGTTGGTAAGATTGGTACACCCATGCCCACATTCTCCTATCCTTAATATTGGTTTCTTTTTTTCTCTTGAAAGTCATTTAAAGCTTTTGCTGTAATTTCTTCTTCAGTGAGTTTATGTTCCTCACTCCACCATTCACGAAAGGAAAAATACAAAATGACACCCAAAATGATTTCCTGGATGATTTTCATTAGCACTCCGCCCAATTGCTGGTCGCGCAGTGGAGACAAGTTTGTGAATAACTCCGGTCCGGACAATTTTACTGTCGTATTAAGGCTCGCCAACGTTTTATCCGGCACACAAAGCGACATCGCTTTCAGCCAGGCTTCTCCATCGGTATATGTTGCGTATACCGGATTTTTTGTAAAAATGATGAGTGCGCAAGCAGGTGTGATAACAACAGCAGTAGCGATAATATACCCGATTTTGTATAACCCTTTTATTTTCCGTTGGCCCGGTACTTCGTTTACCAACGGCCAATACATGAAGAAGGCTGACAGAAACAGTGCCAGACTAGCCAATCCATGCAATGTTTCATCAATTTTAATGTAGTCGAATACAATCGGAAGGTGATAAACCGAAAAGGTTAAGGCAAACCCTAGAACTGATACAACCGGGTGTGTTAACGCTTTGACGATTTTATCGACCACTGGGAATTCAACGACTACCCGCCAAACCCACCAAGGAATTCCTTTAATGATCAGGATCGGAATCAATAGCAGATAAAAGGCCATTTGAACCATATGCATCGTAAAGGTAATATTTGACAATAGATCAATTGGAGATCCTTTAACTATATATAACAATATGATACCTAAAATAAAGTAAACCGCTTCTTTCTTTTTTAACGGTTCGTTCCCCTTAAAATCGCTTCTCCAGCGAATGGTCACAAGAAAATAAACGATGATGATAAACACTAATGTCCCAATCATATATGGGCTCCACATTGCTTGAAACCCAAATATACTTAAAGGCATAATATCGCTCCTCAACAAAGAGATAATCTAAAAAAAAAACAAAGTGCTATTGGTATTATAACATTATTTCTTAAGATAAAATATGAAGAAACCTATCAACTTTTTGAAGAAAATATGATAATTTTGAAAATCCGAACATACAAGAATGGCTGCCTAGATCATCTAGACAGCCATTTTCCATTACCACCAAATAATTGTGTTGAATGCTAGGAAGAATGTAAATGCAATTACAGCTCCTACCCACACAAAAGTGGAAATGACACCGATATATGGTGCGTGTTTATCATCCATATGCATGAAGGAATAGAGTTGCAATACAACTTGGATTCCGGCAAGCAATAAGATGATTGGTTTGATAAATGTTGGCGCAAAATCTGCCGCCACTGTTGCAAAAGCAACAAACGTTAGGAAAATCATGATCGCAAAATTGATCACCTGTTTACGCATTTGAACTGCGCTTTTTCTGCGATCGAATTCATATTGGGCTTGGCTTCTGCCTTGAATCTCAGTATCGTGACTCATATTATCCTAACACCCCCATGAGGTAAACTACCGTGAAGATGAATACCCAAACAACGTCGATAAAGTGCCAGTAGATAGAAGCAACAAAATATTTTGGCGCATTGTAAAGGTTAAGACCACGTTTAGCGTTACGGATGATTAAGCAAATCATCCAGATTAAGCCGATGATTACGTGCAATCCGTGTGTTCCAACAAGCGTGAAGAATGCGGAAGAGAACGCGGATTGAGTGTAACCAAAGCCAATGTGTACATAATGATAGAACTCATAAATTTCAAGGCAAAGGAATCCGAGACCTAGAAGGATTGTTGCTCCAGTCCAAAGCTGAACCCCTTTGAAATTATAGTTTTTCAAATGATACATCGCATATACGGATGTTAGTGATGAAGTTAAAAGGAACATTGTCATCACAAAGGCGAGCGGCAGTTCAAAGAGTTCTTGGGAAGTGAACTCCATGCCTGCTGGACCTTTGTTTCTTAAAGAGATGTAAGTTGCGAATAAACTTGCAAATAGCACGATATCGCTACAGATAAAAATCCAAATACCAACGTACTTATTTTTACCTTCTTGTGTTACCTGTTCCGGATGTTCTGGCCAAGTTTGAGGGGTGAACTTTGTATTAATCATTATTTATTTCCCCCTTTTCCATAAAGCTCATTTTCAATTGCAATAACTTCTTCTGCATGTAAGTGATATCCAAAATCATCTTTTACTGAACGAATAATCATTGCAAGCACAGTAATACCAATTCCAATTACCATTACTGGTACTGACCAAGATACTCCATCTGGATGATATAATGCACCGAATGCAGCAATGAATAATCCAATTGACATGATTAACGGTAAAATTGAGTTGTTTGGCATATGGATGTCGCCAAGAGGTTCTGCATATGTCATGCCTTCTGGGTTGCCTTCATGTTTTTCAATCCAGTATGGGTCAAATCCACGTACAAGTGGAAGTTGTTTGAAGTTATAGAATGGGATTGGTGTTTGGATTGCCCATTCAAGAGAACGTCCATCTCCCCAGTAGTCTCTGCAGTTCACTGGTTTAGATTTAATTGACAACAACATGTTGAGTACCATTAGCACTACACCAATCGCCATCATAATCGCACCAATGGAAGAAATGAAGTTGAATAAATCCCAACCTTGACCTTCCATATAAGTGAATACACGGCGTGGCATACCCATTAATCCTAAGAAGTGTTGTACAAAGAATGTTAAATGGAATCCTGTAAAGAAGATCCAGAATGTTAAATAACCTAATTTCTCATTTAATGCACGGTTAAATAATAACGGCCAATAGAAATGGAATGATGCAAAGATAGCCGTTACGATACCACCAACGATTACGTAGTGGAAGTGTGCAACGATAAAATAAGAGTCGTGTAATTGATAGTCAAGTGGTGCAGTTGCCTGCATTACACCTGTTACCCCACCAGCAACGAAGGATGGGATGAATCCTAATGCGTAAATCATTGGTACAGTAACTTTAATAGAACCGCCCCAAATTGTCAAAATCCAGTTAAATACTTTCATACCTGTTGGAACGGCGATCGCCATTGTTGCTACCGCAAAGATCGCGTTTGCAGTCGCACCAAGACCTACTGTAAACATGTGGTGGGCCCAAACCATGAACCCTAAGAAACCGATCAAGATTGTCGCGAATACCATTGAAGAGTATCCGAACAAACGTTTACGGGCGAATACCGGAATAATTTCAGAGAATAATCCGAATGCCGGCAATACTAAGATATACACTTCAGGGTGACCGAAAATCCAGAATAAGTGCTCCCAAATAATTGTGTTACCACCCATTGTATGATCGAAGAAGTTCGCATCGAACATACGGTCAACCAACATTAGGAACAAACCTACTGTTAGTGGAGGGAATGCGAATAAAATCAATGTACTGGAAATAAGTGTAGTCCAAGTAAATAAAGGCAAACGCATGAACGTCATACCTGGTGCACGCATTGTGATGATTGTCACAATGAAGTTAATGGCAGAAATCAATGTACCTGCACCGGAAATTTGCAGACCTAATACATAGAAGTCAATACCATGACCAGGTGAATATAAAGATAATGATGCATATGATGTCCAACCAGCATCTGGTGCTCCACCCATAAAGAATGATAAATGCAAGAATGTAGCACCTAAGAAGAATAACCAGAATCCTAATGAGTTAAGGAATGGGAATGCTACGTCACGAGCACCGATTTGCAATGGTACAACCATATTCATGAATGCGAATAAAAGTGGTGTCGCTGCCAAGAAAAGCATTGTTGTACCGTGCATTGTTAATAACTCGTTAAAAGTACCAGCTGAGATGAAATCGCTATTTGGGTACATCAACTGTATACGCATTAAAAGCGCTTCAAAACCTGCGATGGCGAAGAACAATAGCCCGGAGAATAAATACAATACCGCAAGTTTTTTGTGGTCAACAGTTGTTAGATACTCCCAAATAACCGCACCCACGCCCTTTTTCTTTGTGACTGCTACTGAGCTCACAACTTTAACCTCCTTAATTTGTTCTCTATCTATATCTGCGAATTAATTATTTTTCTACTGATAAGCCTAGCAAGTAATCAGCTACAGCGCTGATTTCCTCATCAGTCAACTCTTTATACTTACCAGTCATCAAGTTGCCTGGTTTGTATTTTTCAGGATCTTTAATCCAAGCTTCTACGTTTTCTTTATTATGCTCTAAGAAACCTGCAACGCGGTTGCGGTCACCAAATGTTGTCAAGTTTGGACCAGCAGCACCAGCAGGAGTTACTGCAGAAATTGCGTGACATCCTAAACAGTTTTGAGCGAATGTCGCTTCACCCAAATCAGTTGAATCAGCAGAAGCTGTTTGGCCTTCAGTAGCTTTCATTGCTGCTACCCAAGCATCGAAATCATCACGATTCAATGATTTTACTTTGAAATCCATCAAAGCGTGGGAAGGACCGCAAAGTTCAGCACATTTTCCGTACCATACGCCTTCTCCATCATTGAGGCCGGCAGATTCTTCATCGAAAACTAAGTAGAATTTGTTCAAATTGTCTACGTTCGTATCCATTTTACCGCCGATAGCAGGAATCCAGAATGAGTGTTTTACATCAGCTGCTTTCAAGTTGAAGTAAACCTTTTCATTTGTTGGAACAACTAACTCTTGAGAAGTAACAATACCGTATTGTGGATATTCAAATTCCCACCAATACAATTTTGCAGTAACATTAACTGTTAATGCTTTTGGATCCCCATTTTCATCCACTTCATCCATTGCGGATACATCAGCAAATTTATAAGTAGCCAATACTGTTGGAACAGATAAAATTAATAGAAGGATGATTGGAATAACTGTCCAAATTACCTCTAATGTATGGCTACCTTCCACTTGCTTAGGCATGTAATCTTCGCCAAGTTTAGAACGGCGAAACTTTGCGAAAGCGAGTAAATAAAGAACTGATACTACTAAAACTACCAACGTCATGATACTTACAGCTAGTAATAGTAGATTAAATTGCTCTTTTCCGACAGCACCGGCTGGTCGAAGCGCAGAAATATACTCTTCACCACAGCCCGATAAAATCACAGCCATTGCTGCTAACAACGGGAAAAGAGACCATTTTTTAAGCCCTTTCTTCATAGCTTAATTAAACCCCTCTTTCTTTTGATTGTCTTGTCTAACTGGACGTTGTATTCTATCTATTTGAATTCTTTATTGAAGAAAGAATCCCAAAGGGTATAAAAGCGCGGATTGATGAATATTATTTATTATCAAAAAATGGTAAAATGGTTATCATCAATCACAAGTAAACAACATATATTTAGTAAAAACTATTTTTAATCTAATTATGATGTTTAATAAGTGCAAAACCGCTAGAAAACAGTTTGTACATAAAAATGAAACAATAACCATATTAACACACAATTTTCGAATGATGAACGACATTTTTTATAATTTAAAAAATGTTCAAATCTCATTCATGTCTATACCTCTAAACTAACACACACCCAGTTTGGCCGATCGCCACATGCGAATATGATCCAAGTCTTCCAGCTTTGAGTTTACTATGCTGCTCTTTTTAAAAGCAAGGTCCATTAACTGGATAAACTCCAACCGCTGCCATTCCCCCTTTTTCTTTCAAATTTGTAAGCTTTACTTACTAAATTCTACTATATCGAACTTTGTGCCAAATTTCTAGATTTTAAGTGAATTTTATGTGAAGTGGACAAGTTCGATGAAAGCAGACAATACCTTATTAAAAAGCATATTATAAGGATTGAAGATTTAATAGTATCTTTGTGAAATATTTTTCACATTTCTGTGAACAGTTTGTGAAATTTCATAACAATTATTTTGTGAGAATTCTTTGAAGTTGTCTTTTTTTCGCGAATTCGCTATCATCATAAAAGCATAGCTTTTTTCATGCAATCTTTACAGATATAAAAGTAGGTGTCATTGATGCAACACAGGTATAATTGGTTATTGAAATGGGTTGCAGTACTTACCACCCTTGGCATGTTGCTAATCCTTCTGGGAGGCGCTCTCGTAACAAAAACAGACAGCGGTTTAGGCTGCGGCCGTAACTGGCCTGATTGCAATGGATCATTGATTCCAAAAGAAATCACGACAGAAGTGTTGATCGAGTTTTCCCACCGATTTGTTACCGGAGCAGTCTCGATACTGGTATTAATATTAGTGATTTGGACATGGAGAGCTTTAAACCACGTTAAAGAAGTGAAATTTTTAGGCTTTCTGGCAATCTTTTTCCTTGTACTGCAAGCATTGATCGGTGCTGCTCAAGTGCTTTGGGGACAAGGTGATTTTATTTTGGCCTTGCACTTCGGCATTTCACTGATTTCTTTTGCAGCGGTGATGTTGCTATCGATGATTGTTTTCGAAGTGGATCAGAAATTTGATGCCGATCGGGTGATCATTCGAAAAAAATTAAAGTGGCATACCATCGGTGTTACCCTTTATTCATACATAGTCGTCTATACCGGAGCGCTCGTTAGACATACAGGTTCCAGTTTAACATGTACAAGCTGGCCGTTTTGCGATAATCGCAATCCCTTTGAGCTGCCTGACAAAATGTATGAATGGGTGCACATGGGCCATCGGTTCGCTGCATTTTTAATCTTCATCTGGATTTTGTACATCATGGTTCATGTAATTAAACATTACAAAGACCAACGGGTGATCTATTGGAGCTGGATTATCGCCCTTGTCCTTGTTTCATTGCAAATCATTGCTGGCGCATTCATTATCTTTACTCAATTAAGTCTATTCATATCTTTATTGCATTCATTATTTATTACGCTGCTGTTCGGGCTTTTATGCTACTTGATATTATTGGTGGCCCGAAGCTCTTACAACGAAAGAAACCACTGACACCAAGGATTGTTCCCCCGACCAAAGGGGACAATCCTTTTTTCTGCGCTTCAATTAATGACCATTTCGGATTGGAACTGCATACCAATGATCTTTGAACGGTTCTTTCATTCTATTTTCCCTAATTGTAGGAAATTACTCCTCAAAAATGGAATTATTACCAGATTTTCAAAATGGCCTCTCTATTCAGGAAAGATCTTTCCGAATCCAAAATTTTCCCCTTCCCCCATTTAAGTTCTAAAATGTTTTATGCAAATAAAAAAAAGCGAATGAATGCTCATTCGCTCACAAACAATGGAATTGCCCCAAAATTTCTTATTCAAGCTCAATTAACAAATCGCCCGTTGAAATCGCATCGCCCGGTTTTGCGTAGATTTCTTTCACTACACCGTCACTTGGCGCTTGCACAGTTGTTTCCATTTTCATCGCTTCCGTAATCAATAAATGATCGCCGCGTTTTACATGGCTGCCTTTAGAAACGAGCACTTTCAATACAGTACCCGGCATTGTCGCCCCAATTTGATTTGGATTGTTCGGATCCGCCTTCACGGCAATTGATCCATCGGCTTCCACCGTTTTATCTTCCACAACCACTTCACGAGGCTGACCGTTGAATTCAAAGTAAATTACCCGTGTTCCATCGTGTTCCGCTTCACCGATGGACACCAATTTAATAATTAACGTTTTCCCTTTTTCGATTTCCACCTCAATTTCCTCACCGATTCGTAAACCGTAAAGGAAAGAAGGCGTGTCTAATACGGATAAGTTTCCATACTTTTCAACAGCCATGAAATACTCTTCCACCACTTTAGGATATAAAGCGTAGGAGATGACATCCTTTTTCTCCACCGGCTTTTTCACTTTGTTCTCCAATTCTTTTTTCAGTGCATCGAAATCCACCGGCTCAAGGAGTTCGCCAGGCCGCACAGTAATCGGCTTTCTTTCTTTCAAAATGACCTTTTGCAACTCTTCCGGGAACCCGCCATAAGGCTGTCCTAAATAGCCTTGGAAAAATTCGACGACTGAGTCCGGGAAGTCGATCGTTTTTCCTTTTTCCAAAATATTGTTTTCATCCAAATTGTTTTGCACCATAAATAGCGCCATATCGCCGACGACTTTGGACGATGGGGTTACTTTTACGATATCGCCAAACAGCATATTCACGCGGGAATACATTTTTTTCACTTCATCCCAACGGTCTCCAAGCCCCACGGCCTTCGCTTGTTGTTGCAAGTTGCTGTATTGTCCGCCTGGCATTTCATGAACATAGATTTCGGAATGGGGACTTTTCATGCCGCTTTCAAAATCCCGGTAATACTCCCGAACATCTTGCCAGTAATATGATAATTGTTCAAGCGCTTCGATGTCCGCGCGCACTTTTCGTTTTGCGCCGCTCATGGCATAATACAGCGTATTGGCGCTTGGCTGGGATGTTAAGCCTGCCATGGAACCCAATGCTGTATCGACTATATCGACACCCGCTTCGATGGCTTTTGCATAAGTGTAAATTCCGTTGCCGCTTGTATCATGAGTGTGCAAGTGGATTGGCAAGTCCGTCGCTTCTTTCAATTCAGAAATAAGGACATAAGCCGCCTCCGGTTTCAACAAGCCCGCCATATCTTTGATGGCCAAAATATGGGCTCCCGCACGCTCCAATTCCTTCGCCATTTCTTTATAATATTGAACCGTGTATTTTGAGCGGGAAGGATCCAGAATATCGCCTGTGTAGCAGATGGCCGCTTCCGCGATTTTCCCTGTATTACGCACTTCATCAATGGCGATTTCCATCCCCTTGATCCAGTTTAAGCTGTCGAAAATGCGGAATACGTCAATTCCGGCACTCGCCGCTTCCCTCACAAATTCGCGGATCAAATTGTCCGGATAGTTTGTATAACCTACTGCATTGGCGCCACGGAACAACATTTGGAACAAAACGTTCGGGATTTGTTTTCGAAGTTTTGCAAGTCTTTCCCATGGATCTTCTTTCAGGAATCGATAGCTGACATCAAACGTTGCGCCGCCCCAAAGTTCCAGGGAGAAGAAATCATGCATCATCCGTGCATTATAATCTGCAATTTGATACATGTCCTGGCTGCGGACCCTTGTAGCAAGCAGCGACTGATGCGCGTCACGGAATGTGGTATCTGTCAATAGAACATCATCCTGTTCTTTGATCCATCGAATGACTCCATCGACGCCTTCTTCTTCAAGTATTTGTTTTGTTCCCCGCGGAATTTCCGTATGCTTGATATCCAATTTCGGCTTTTCAGGTTTTACAAAGATCGGTTTATTCTTTTTCTCAATTCCAGGGAATCCGTTTAATGTAACATCCCCAATATATCTCAACAACTTAGTGCCGCGGTCTTTGCGAACGGCTAAGTCAAATAGTTCCGGCGTAGAATCGATAAAGCTCGTATCAAATTCTCCGGATAAGAACTTCTCATGCAACACCACATTCATCAGGAACGGAATGTTCGTTTTGACGCCGCGGATACGAAATTCCCTCAAGTTGCGGTCCATTTTAGCCGCGGCTTCCTTAAATGTTCTACCCCATGTGGAAATTTTGACGAGCAAGGAATCGTAGTAAGGTGTCACAACGGCACCTTGGAAACCGTTACCTGCATCCAAACGCACTCCGAAACCGCCGCTTGAACGGTAAACCATGATTTTTCCTGTATCCGGCATAAAGTTATTGGCTGGATCTTCCGTCGTCACACGGGATTGTATCGCATAGCCGAATAACGGAATTTCGCTCTGTTCAGGAACGCCGATTTCTTTTGAATGAAGTTCATATCCTTCCGAAATTTTAATTTGCGCATGAACGATATCAATGCCTGTAATCATCTCCGTGATGGTATGCTCCACTTGA
This sequence comes from Ureibacillus sp. FSL W7-1570, assembly GCF_038593265.1. Classification (GTDB taxonomy): domain Bacteria; phylum Bacillota; class Bacilli; order Bacillales_A; family Planococcaceae; genus Ureibacillus; species Ureibacillus suwonensis. Next base: position 47,877 of record NZ_CP151979.1, on the reverse strand, counting down.
ATGCGCGGATTCACTTCGATGAAATAGAATTCGTTGCCGGAAACCAAAAATTCTACAGTGCCGGCATTTACATACCCGACATTTTTCATCAATTTTACTGCCGCTTCACAAATTCTATTTCTTAAATTTTCAGAAAGCGAAATCGATGGAGCGATTTCAACCACCTTTTGATGACGGCGCTGAATCGAACAATCGCGCTCATATAAATGGACAATGTTTCCTGCATAATCCCCTAAAATTTGCACTTCTATATGCTTCGGCTTAATGATCGCTTTTTCCACATACACTTCGTCGGATCCGAAAGCCGCTTTGGCTTCAGATTTCGCCCTTTCATAGGCGCTTTTCAGTTCCTCTTTTGCATGCACCAATCGCATTCCGCGGCCGCCGCCCCCCAAGGCAGCTTTGATCATCACCGGATATCCGACTTCATCTGCGAATTGTTCCAGTTCTTCATAAGATGAAACAGGGCCGTCACTTCCAGGAATCACCGGAATTCCCGCAAGGATTGCCTGCTCTCTTGCCTTCACCTTATCGCCAAAAATCTCCAAATGCTTTGAATTTGGACCGATAAAGATGATCCCTTCTTCTTCACAACGTCTGGCAAATTCAACATTTTCCGCCAGGAAGCCATATCCTGGGTGAACGGCATCAGCGCCTGATTCTTTTGCGATTTCAATGATGCCCTCGATATCCAAATAAGCATCAATCGGACCTTTCCCGACACCGACAAGATAAGCTTCATCCGCTTTGTAACGATGGTGGGACGCGCGGTCCTCTTCCGAATAAATCGCAACTGTTTTAATATCCAATTCATTGCATGCCCGCAATACGCGAATGGCGATTTCCCCTCTGTTTGCGACTAAAAGCTTGTGAATCTTTCTCATTTTGTCCCCCTTAACTTTCTTTTTTCAAGTTTCTCATACATAGAAACATTGATTAATATGCCTATTGCGAAAGACAATACCAAAATAGATGATCCACCATAACTGATGAAAGGCAATGTCACCCCAGTCAATGGGATAAGTCCTGATAAACCACCTAAATTGACAAAGGTTTGTATGGCAATCCAGCTGGCAATACCTGCCGCAATCATTCTGGCCAACGGATCTTTCGTAGTCAGAGCAATGGATAATCCTTTAAATACGATAAATCCCAAACCTCCTAGAACGATTATAACGCCCAACAAACCTAATTCTTCCGCAATTACAGCCATTATAAAATCTGTTTGCGGTTCTGGCAAATATCCGAGTTTTTGCACGGATTGACCAAGCCCTACCCCTTCTATTCCACCAGAACCGATGGCAATATAGCCTTGAACCACTTGGTGCCCTGAACCTTGTTCATATTCAAATGGATTTAAAAATGCCTTGATTCTCCCGATGCGGTTTGGCGTCAAAATTTTATCCCCTTTGATCAATAAAATGACACCGAGAATGGTTGCACCGAGAATCGCCAATTCGGCAAAAAACTTAAAGAAGGTTCTTATCCGTATGCCGCTTGCCGCTACTACCGCAATGGCAATGCCGGAAATGATCATGACGGCACCGATATCTGTTTCAAGTGCCACGAAAAAGATGATAAAAATCCATACTAAAATAGGGTAAATAATATGATTTGGGTGTAAATCAACCATTGGGGTTTTTAAACTTTTCCGATAAAAAGCCCCTGCAAAATATAAAATAATGATGAGTTTTGCAAGTTCAGAAGGTTGGAAAGACATCAGGCCGAACAGACTGATCCAGCTTTTGGACCCCGTTCCGCTTTCACCGAATCCGAAAAAAAACACCCAGAACATCAAAACGGTGATCAATCCAACCATAAAGACCATTATATTTTTTCTGCTATAATGCTTGTACGGCACAAAAGCACCGACGGTAAAGAAGAAAAATGCAACCATTAAATTAAATAATTGTTTTTTATAATAATAATCCGGTTCCTTCCCGTCGACAAGTGCCACCATGATGCTGGAACTGTAAATCATCACCAGGCCGAATAAACACAAAAATACATAAACGAAGAATAAAGGGTAATCAAAATTCCGAATATAGTACGAAAGATATTTTCTCATAGCGAAGACCTCTTTTAGAAAAAAAACTCAAATCACATTGATTTGAGCCTTTTGTTACTTGTTCGAGTTTGCGTTTGTATATGCTTCATGTAACAAGGACAATTCTTTTTCTAATGTATCCAAAATCTTTCTTCCTTGTTCACGTTCAATTAATCCCAATTTCACGGCGAAATCGATTTCCCGGGACAAACCAAACATTTGTGTATCCAGAACTTCTTCGTACAAAGGACATTGCGGCATCGTCAAATGATCCATTTGCACTTTGATCAAACGCGCTATTTTATCTGCATCTTCAAGCAGCAATTCCAACGCTTTTTCCTGGAAGGAAGCTTGAGTTTTTTTCTCCATGAGGACGCCCCCATTAATGTAATTTCTTCTATTCTATCTTAATAAAGTTTATCTTTTAGCAAATAAAAATGCAAGTGGCAACACAAGATAGAACAGTTAGAAATGATTATTTCTTTATTATGTGAAAATCTAACTGTATACTGATATATGTAAAATAGTTAAGGGGGAGAATTCTGATGGAAAGCATCATTCCAATTAAAGGAAAAGTGAAATATAAATTGACGTTGGATCCATCCGTGTGGATTTTTGACGATCGAAGAATTGATTTGAAAACATATTTTACAAAACCAAAAGAAAATGAGGACGAAGATTTAAAATACTTGTTTAAAATGGGCGAACATTGGTCCCGTGAAATTATGGAAGGTGCAACATTCCCTCCTACTTTAAAAACGGAAAGAAAATTTGACCGGAAAGGGATGCAAACCGGTACGTTCGGCATGGAAATAAAATATTTCCTTAACAATGCCGAAATCGAAGAAGATGCAACAAAAGTGGTCTTTGAATGCAAAGATGGCACAGAGCACGCTTTTGCAATCGATGATGCATACAAATTGATTTTCAAATTTAGCCAAGATGGTAAGCCGCTGACAGAGGATGGGCCTGTTCATATTATTTTTGGTGACGGTTCCAATTTGGACAACCCAATCAAAAACATTGCAGCGATTCGGGTGGAATAGGATTTAACCTATGCGTGTCCAATGTGTAATTTGTGATTCCATCCATGAACTGGAAGACGACTCACCACTGGCTAAAAGATTAAGAAATCGGCCGATCCACACATACATGTGTGAAACTTGCCATGATCGCATTACAACAAAAACGCTGGAGAGACTGGCGACGGGCAAATTCCGTTTCTTCCGCAGCTCTTCAAGCATTGATGAAGAACTATGACAATATCATTTTCCCGCAAAAAAATGGCCTATTATGAAATCCAAAATGGAATTTCATAATAGGTTATATTTTTTATTCTTAAGGATGAACAAAATGTTGCATGATGGATTACTCATTTTTGATCAATCGTCTCTCCAGCATTTCCACCAGCTGGTACATGAGTGTTGCGAAGATGGCAATGATGAGGAGCGACATTAATACGAGATTGAAGTTGAACACTTGGAATCCATAAATGATCAAATAGCCGAGCCCCTGGGAAGAAACGAGGAATTCGCCGACAATGACCCCTACCCAAGACAATCCCACATTCACTTTTAATGTGGAGATGATTGTCGGAAAAGAGGCGGGCAAAATCGCTTCTTTGAACATTTGCCATTTCGTCGCATTGAAGGTTTGCAACACTTTCAGATAGTTGGCATCCACGTTGCGGAAAGATGTGTAAATGACGATGGTGGAAATGATGACGGAGATGATGGCCCCCATTGTGATGATGGATGTCATCCCTGGACCGAGAGCAACAATCAAAATCGGTCCAAGTGCGACTTTCGGCATGGAATTCAACACAACCAAATACGGGTCCAAAATTTTGGAAAAAGTCGGGAACCACCAAAGAATGGCCGCCAAAACCGTGCCTACGAGCGTCCCCAAAATAAACCCGAGAACCGTTTCAAACAATGTATAGTTCATGTGGATAAAAATCGTGCCATCCGAAATCATGTTCATCAGTAACCGGAAAATCCTCGAAGGCGCGCTGAATATGAGCGGATCAATCCAGCGGTTGGAAGAGGCGGCTTCCCATATGGCAAAAAAGCCGATCAGGATGAACAACTGGTAAAATCGAATCCATCGTTTTTCCTTCGCCAATCTTTTCTTATATGCCAGATGGAGTTCTTTAATGTTCAAGGCTTTCAAGCTCCTTCCAAATTTGTTGAAATAATGGTGAATAGCTTGAATGGCTTCTTGCTTCAAAAGGAGTCAAGTTTCTGATTTCTTCCGGCACTTCAAAGGTTTGATGGATTCGTCCGGGTCTTCTGGAAAATAAGAAAATGCGGTCGCTCATCGCAATGGCTTCCCCGATGTCATGGGTCACAAGAATGGCCGTTTTATTGTACGCTTTTAACATGTTGGATACCAAATCTTCCAGCTTCAATTTGGATTGATAGTCCAGGGCGGAAAACGGTTCATCCAGCAATAGCACTTTCGGATCCACCGCAAGGGTTCTGGCGAGCGCCACCCTTTGCCTCATCCCCCCCGATAATTCCCGGGGATATTTTTTCTCGATGGATGGCAATCCCACATCTTCCAGCAGCTTTGACGCAATATGCCGATCATACTCTTGATTCGCCAGTTTTAATCCAAGGGTGATATTTTCCTCGATGGTTTTCCACGGGAATAAATAATCCTGCTGCAACATATACCCGATGGAGAGCTCTTTATTTCCGTACACCTTTTGATTTTCAATGTAGACATTTCCTGAAGTCGGCTGAAATAATCCGGCGATGATGGAGAGAAGGGTTGTTTTACCGCACCCGCTCGGCCCGATAAAGGAAACGAATTCCCCTTCATCAATGGTCAAATGGATGTCCTGTAACGCTTCCGTTGCCGCATCCTTTGAAAAATACGCATGGCTGACGTGATCAACAAGCAAGAAACTCATATCACTTCGTTACCTTCTCGGCGAATGTTGTATCCACCAGTTTTGAGTAATCCATGCGCATCGGAAGCTCCCCCACTTCTTCCATGATATCCTGCAAGTTGTTCCACTCTTCCTCATCCAAAATCGGATCCTTCGCAAAGGATTCCTGCTGGCGGTAGCGTTCCACCACTTGTGCAATCAATTCAACGTCCGTATCTTCAAAGAATGGCTGAATGGCTTTTGCCACTTCTTCCGCCGGAGCATCATACACAAAGTCTTGCGCTTTTTTGATGGCTCTCGTAAATTTCTCCGCCACTTCCGGATTTTTCTTCAAGTAACTTTCTTTCGCCATAAACACCGTATATGGAACATGCCCGGATTCCGTACCGAATGATGCCACCACATAGCCGATTCCTTCTTTTTCAAAAACGCTTGCGGTCGGTTCAAATAGTTGTACGAATTCCCCCGTTCCGGATGCAAAAGCGCGAGGGTACAAAAGACACTACTGTCATGCCAGGAAAGGTCATCCTAAATACAGATGGCAACATAGGCTTTTGATTCCGGGATGGCCGGCAGTTAGGATGGAAGATTCGGGATCATTGACGGCAGGAATAAGGCCCTAATCGATGTTTGCAGCAATTGATGATTAAGATAAACGGGCGTTTTGCCGAATCCCTAACAAAATAAAAATCGCCCCCAAGAGAAAGAAAAGGATCCCTTTTGTAAAACCGATCATAAAAAATACAACCCCGATTAAAAGATAGCTTGCTACATGTGGATTCTTAAAATTGATTGGCTTCATAAATATTCCCCCTTAAAAATACGGTTGGTGATTTCTACGAATCAATGGAAAAAAAGTTCCCTGATTTTTGCTTGGCCATATTTTCAAAAATAAACATTCCAATCCGCCCAAAAACAAAAAAAGCCCCTTTTTCAAGGAGTCTCCTGATTGCCGGATCTGACTGAAGCTTCCAAACGGGCATTCAATCATTCGCCTTCAAAAAGGGCATCTAAAAAAAGAAGCAAAAAACTGGCGGCAAAAAGGAATACGGATAAGCCCGTCAATAGATACATTACATTCTCAAACGCCGAAACCTTTTTCTCCAACCTCTTTCTCTTTAATTGCCTGTAATAGATATACCCGCAAAATAATAAGAAGAACGTTGCTATTCCTTGTACCGTTTCAAAAAAATGAATCAGCGGACTCACCTCTGCAACATGCAATCAAAAAAATTCTTTTTAACAAAAGATGGTTTAATGGATTAAGCCATCAGTTCGAATATATGTATTTTCACTACAGAATATCTTAAAGGAGAAATCATATTTGTAAAGAAATAACGCCCTAAAGAAGCCGTTCCTCACCTCTGCCCAACAGGGGACTCTCCATTTTTTTTATGCGTTATATTTGAAAAATTATCCAATAAAGGCGTATCGTTAAAGTGAGTGAAATAACTGATTGGGGGAAAAGTTATGAAGGACAAATTTAAAAGTTTATTTTCACCTTTTACCTTCCCGAATGGTGTGACATTGAAAAACCGCATCGTCATTGCTCCAATGACACACTGGTCATCCAATCCGGACGGCTCCGTTTCAGAAATTGAATTAAAATACTATGCCCGGAGATCTGCGGGCGTGAGTGCAGTCATCACGGCTTGCGCTTATGTAACCCCAAATGGGAAAGCATTCCACGGCCAATTTGCCGCAGATCGTGATGAAATGATTCCGGGGTTAAGAAAAGTGGCAACCGCGATTCAACAACAAGGAGCCAAAGCCATACTTCAAATCCATCACGGCGGAAGATTATGCCCGCCTGAACTTGTACCGGACGGAGATATTGTTAGCGCGAGTGCGGTTCCGGCTGAAAGACCCGGGGCGGAAACACCCCGATCTTTGACGATTCAAGAAATTGAAGAAATCATTGATGCATTTGGTGAAGCGACCCGCCGCGCGATTGAAGCCGGTTTTGATGGCGTTGAGATTCATGGGGCGAACGGCTATCTGATTCATCAATTTTTCTCGCCACATTCCAACCGCCGGGAAGACCAATATGGCGGCACCCTTGAAAAACGAATGTCGTTCCCGCTTGAAATCATCAAGAAAGTAAAAAGCGTTGTCGACCAACATGCAAAATCCCCTTTCATCGTCGGTTACCGTTTCTCTCCGGAAGAACCGGAAACACCTGGCATTACAATGGCGGATACTCTTGTCTTTGTTGATGTACTTGCAAATCAAGGACTTGATTATCTGCATGTTTCATTAAATGATTTCCGCTCCACTCCAAGAGTCGGCGTCGAGGATTTCACTAAAACGCGGATTGAATATTTACTTGAAACCATCAACGGCCGTGTACCACTCATCGGCGTCGGTTCCATTATAACTGCCGACGATGCGAAAGAAGCGCTGGAAACAGGGGTTGACCTCATTGCCATAGGCAGAGAAATGATTGTGGATCCGGATTGGGTGCAAAAAATCCAGGAAGGAAGGGAAGATGAAATCTCCATTGTCATTTTCACTGACCAACAGGAAGAACTGATCATTCCGGATGGATTATGGGAACAAATCATTTCCAGACCAGGCTGGTTCCCGGTGAAAGAACGCTAAAGATTCCTGATTCATTATAAGTAAACGGAAAAATTGGCCCCATGAAGCTGTACACACATGTGCAGGTCTTTTATGGGGTCTTTTTTTGTAAAAAAGTTGATTCCGACTTGGCGTTTCGACATTTCCGTTTCGGAAAATGACTAATATTATCAATTCAGCACGAATACAATTTAACACCTTAAAAAAACGGGGGGATTTGATTGAATGATGTTAATCCTTCAAAGCAATCGGGTGAAATGGTCATTGGCGGAGTGAAATATTTGCACAAATCCGATGATGGGTTTGATTATTTAACGGATTTATCAGACAACGAAGTGAAAATACACCTGAAATTCACGAAAGATGAGGAGAAAAGAAAGGAAGCCCGCAATGCATTAAAAACCTTTTTCCTGGAGCTATTATAACTTTTGGACGGGTGTGTGGTAATGAAACGGGTTTGGTGCCTTTACCGGGTGTCGAAAAAACAACAAGTCAGCGCAGATGAAGACATTCCTATGCAAAAAAACGCCTGCCATGAATTCGTCAACGGCAAACCCGATTGGACCATCACAAATGAGTTGTACGAAAAGGGCGTATCCGGCTGGAAAAAATCCGTCAATGAGCGGGATGAAATGGCGGCACTAAAAGAAGGAGCTTTAAAGAAAAAATTCGATGTGTTGCTGGTTTTCATGTTCGACCGTTTAGGACGCCGGGAAGATGAAACACCGGTCATGGTCAATTTTCTGATTCAACATGGCATCGAAGTCTGGTCCGTAAAAGAAGGGCAACGGAAAATCGAATCCCATGTCGACAAACTGCTGAATTATATCAGTTTTTGGCAATCCGATGGGGAAAGCCAAAAAACATCCATCCGGGTGAAAGAAGCCAAAAAACAACTGAGTGAACAAGGCTATTTTCAAGGCGGAACAGCACCATTGGGCTATAAAATTGTCGAAACAGAAGAGCGGCATTGGAAAAACAAAGACCGCCGTGTAAAAGAATTGGTGCCGGACGAAATGGAATCGGAAATCATTAAGCTGATTTACCACTTATATGTAAACAAACATATGGGCTATCGAAAAATCGCCGATCATTTAAATGAACAGGGCTATCGTAACCGTGATGGCAAAATCTTTGCTGTGAGCACCATCCAAAGAATACTGTCCAACCCCATTTATATCGGATTTAAAAGATATAAAACGGCTGCAGGAGGAACGCAGCCATTTAACGAAAAACTGCAAATCCTTCCTGAGGAATTGTTTTATCAGGCTGAGCGAATCCGAAAAATTAGACGCGGCAACATGAAAGAACAGGACAAATCGGATATCCCGAGATCAGGAAAATTGCTGCTGTCAGGCCTTGCCTATTGCAAATATTGCGGTTCAAAGCTGACTTCCAATTACCTTTACAAATCTTCAAAAGATAAAAGGCATAAAACCGCCATTTACCGATACCGATGCCCTTTAAACAAAGGCAAAACTTATTGCCGTCACCGTCAAAACATATGGGGTGGAAAAAAATACGACACGCTCATTATCAATAAACTCAAATCCATCCTATCCCAATTCGAACTTCAACCATACCTGGAAGCAGGCAAACATTTGAAAGCTGAAAGAGTAAAACTGAAAGAACAAAATATCAAACATTTAAAAAAAGAGTACGTTGATTTAAAGAAACAGCAGGAAAAACTGAATTTAGAAATCGGGAAGGCTTTGATCGGCGAGAGCGCATTTACACCGGAACAGCTTTCTCTTGCCTTGGAAACAATTGAAAAACAAATGGAGGAAAAGTCGGCGCTAATCCATTCTTTGACGGAAGAATTGCAAAAAGAACGGGAAACCTGTTCAGATGTCAATTTCTTGGCGAATGAATTGAAACATTGGGCGCAAAAGTTCGAAGTAGCGGATGGGGATCATAAAAAAGCATTGCTCTCGAAATTAATCAATAAAGTGTATTTAGGCAAAAACGAAATTGAAATTGAATTGAATATCGGGTTGTCGGATTATTTTGAAGGGAACATCAATTAAACTTTTTCATCGGAACGGCTCTTCTTGTACGGCATATAAAAATGAGCTATTTTAGTGGCTGGCGTCTACTAAAATAGCTCATTTTTTTAGAAGGTGTCCCGCTTCCTTCGTCAATGGGATCAAACTTTTTGCGCCTTTTTTTGACGCAACTGTTTTGAACGCACATCATACCAAATAAGGCTTGCGATTTCTTTCACTGTCTGTTCCAATTCGGAGCCTTTAAATTCGTCAATAAAAACTTTCAATAAAGCATTGAGTATAATGGTCCGGGGAGATTCGCGATGGAATTCCTCGATGATGGCCATTGTAATTTCTTTCTGATTGCTTGATAAATTTTCCTTGATCAGATCTTCCAGTTTCTTTTTTATTTCTGAAATATCCAAACGATATTGTTTTTTCGAAATGGATAAAATGGTATTTATTTTATCGGCATTTAATACTGCCGTTTTTTCATTTATCATCATATCAATAATTTTTTCCAAATATTTCAACAATATTGAAGCGATTTCCTCCAAAGAAATGGAATGGTGATTGGAAATTTTGCAGGTGAAGGTTAAATATTGAAACATTCCATAAAATAATATTGCCGCTTCAAACCCGTAATTGCGCATTTCATCTCCGTAAACTTCAATCAAACGCAATCGGAACCATTCAAACTCCAATATCCGATGACGCAAAACCAGTTCTTTTAATTCGTCTTCCCCTGAATGCAAAATTTCTTCGTATAGCACATCCAATCCGGATTCCTGATTAATCTTCCATAATACAGCAATCTGGTTGGCGAATACGTTGATATCCGTAGGGTCTTTTCCTATCATGAGTTCGGCCCGTAAAAGTGAGGCATCATATCTCGCCTGCTCCAATATCGCTTCAATACATTCCGTTTTGGAAGAGAAGTAATTGTAAAAAGTTCCTTTTGAAATCCCTGCTCTTTCAATGATTTGTTGGATTGATGTTTTCGCAATTCCATGTTCTACAAACAATCGCAAAGCATGATCAATGACCGCTTTTTTTCTTTTATTCATTTTGAACTCCTCTATTTATATAATGCTCTATTTATTATACACAAAAAATCAATGTTGGACTGAATGTATTTTTTTATTGATAAAATTGAACTATGGGTATAAAATGTTTAAGTCGATAAAAAGAAAGAAATGGGGAAAGGGATAATATGACATTAGATAAACAAGGGAAAAAACCGCCATATTTAGTGATTGCAATACTTTTCTTTGGCGCGTTTGTTTCATTCTTAAATAACTCTTTGTTGAATGTTGCACTACCAACAATCATGAAAGATTTTGAAGTGGATTATTCAACTGTTCAGTGGTTGGCTACAGGTTACATGCTGGTAAGTGGTGTTCTGATTCCTGTATCCGCCTTTTTAATTACACGGTTTAAAAACCGTCATTTATTTATTACAGCAATTTCGCTATTCACTATTGGTACCGCATTGGCGGCATATGCTCCCCACTTTGGTGTGCTTTTGGCCGGGCGTATGATTCAAGCGGCTGGCGGTTCCGTAATGGGTCCGTTGCTTATGAACATCATGCTTGTGAGCTTCCCCCGCGAAAAACGTGGCGCGGCAATGGGGATTTTCGGTTTGGTTATGATTACCGCACCGGCAATCGGGCCAACATTGTCCGGTTATATTGTGGAATATTGGGACTGGCGGGTATTATTCGAAATGATACTGCCCTTTGCTGTCATCAGCTTGATTTTAGCTATTTGGAAATTGGAAAACATATTGGAAACACGCGACGTTTCCATTGACTACTTTTCCATTCTATTATCGATTATCGGTTTCGGTGGCGTACTATACGGCTGTTCAACGGCCAGCACTGAAGGATGGTCGGATGCAAAAGTTCTTTCGACGTTGATTATAGGAGCAATCGGCATCATTTGGTTCATCATCCGCCAATTCCGCTTGGAACAACCTTTATTGGATTTGCGCGTTTACAAATACCCAATGTTTGCCGTTGGTAACATCATTTCGATGGTTGTCACAGCCGCCATGTTTTCAGGGATGATTTTAACACCGGCTTACGTTCAGAACGTCCGCGGTATTTCACCGCTTGATTCAGGTTTAATGATGTTGCCGGGTGCCCTCGCAATGGGAATCATGTCACCAATCACAGGAAGATTGTTCGACAAATTCGGTCCGCGTATTTTGGCATTTGTCGGGTTATCCGTTACTGCTTACGGAACTTATTTGTTATCCACGATGGATTTGGAAACAACAAAAACGACCATTGTTTTAATGTACACATTGCGGATGTTTGGTATGTCAATGGTCATGATGCCTATTATGACAAACGGTTTGAACCAATTGCCGAACCGCTTGAATCCACATGGTACAGCGGTCAACAACACGGTTCAACAAGTGATTGGTTCAATCGGAACGGCGTTGTTCGTGACGTTGATGAATTCTGTCGCTACCAATAAAGGGGAAGAATTGGTGGAAGCGGTAAAAGCCGCAAATCCGGCAGAATTGCAAAATCCGACGTTTATCGCAGGGATCCAGCAACAGGCATTGCTTGAAGGTATTCAAGTGTCATTCTTGGTTGCAACAATCGTGACGATTGTGGCTTTAATCTTGACATTATTCTTAAAACGGGTTGATGTAAGCAAAGTCATCGCGGAAAATATTGAAAATAAATAAACGGGTTGAATCAAATCCATTAAACAATGAAGCTGCTTGCCCCTTTGAAGGAAAAGGGATAAGCAGCTTCATTTTGTCATTCACCATATGGTTTAAAATCTTTTCATTGCAACTTCCATGAATCCATCCCGGTTGTAAGTAGTGTCTTATGTACCCGCATGCAAAGGCTGTTGCAATATTGGCAAATTCTATGTTTTGGATCAAGTTTAGATCCTTGTGAGGGTCGATGCCATGTTTTTTCAATACAAATTCCCCAACCATTTGCGGCATGCCGCCTTTGCGCTGGCCAAGGAATGTGGAACCTTTCAGCAGATCCCATGAAAATTCGTCAATTTTTTCCCGGGACACTAAGAACGTTCCATCCGTTTGGGTTAATTGGGCAAAGTTTTTGATCGGATCATTGGCGCCTTGTGCTGTCACATAAATGGAAGTTTCCGCTCCAACAAGGGCAATATCGATTCCACCTGAAAGGAGGGCAGTCATTGTTTTATCCCCGCCGGGAATTGTGGAAAGTTCAATTTCCAGCCCTTCTTCTTCAAAATATCCTTTGGAAATCGCCACGTATTGTGGTGCATAAAAGATGGAACGTGTTACTTCCCCTACTTTCACTTTTGTCATCTCTTTGTCTCCGCACGCGGCAAGAAAAACCATCATCCCTGCCAGCATGACGGAAAGACTAATCTTCCACCATTTCATCCCTCTTACCTCCTTGTTTCGTCAGCATCCATTATCAAGAGTAGGTTATGCGAAGGGAAAATAATGTGTGAATGCCCATGAATTTGGTCCGGCTCCCGGATAACGATACCAATGTGTCTTATCCGCCTTCCAAAAGGAGGGTAAGCTGGCCGATCAAAAATATGAAACCATGGACACATGTGCAACAAAAAAAGCGAACCGGGAAAACAGTCCGTTTCCCGATTCGCTCAACTCTACAAATCTTCATTGAAAAATGATTGACCCGATGACAAGTCTCCCTATTTCCCTTGTCAGGAAGCCTCTTTCTCTTCTCTTTTCTCTCGCCATAAACGGATTTTATAGAGAATCAAAACAAGTGCCGCAACAATCAATCCTTCAATCATCGGCAAGAATAGGGCGAAAAAGGTAAGAAGAATACAACCTAGAAATAGAAAAATATAAATGATTATATTTTTCCCCAAACTCAGTTTTTTGGCAAAACCGAGTTTGTAAACAATGGCGGACAGGATGAACACCAGGATAAAAATGATGTATCCTGCCACTTGATTATTCGGTGCGTTTTCGTAAACATAGCGAGTGACTGCCGACATGCGATTAAATACCCGGTCAGAATCACTGACAGCGGCGGATGCCAAAATTAAACCAAATAGCTTCAAGTCGAACAACACCTTTCACATTCCCAAGAAGAGAATTATTCTTGCTCGGCGTATTTTTGTTTTTTCGCCAATTTTTCTCTTTCACTTTTATTTAAAATTTGTTTTCTTAAACGGATGGATTGTGGTGTTACTTCCAAATATTCGTCATCATTCAAAAATTCCAATGCTTCTTCCAGTGTCAAAAGGCGCGGTTTTTTGATGACCGCTGTCTGATCTTTCGTTGCGGAACGGATATTCGTTTTTTGTTTTTGTTTTGTGATGTTGACGGCAAGGTCGTTCTCCCGGCTATTTTCCCCGACAATCATTCCTTCGTAAATATCCGTGCCCGGCTCTACAAATAGTGTACCACGATCTTCTATCTGCATCATACCATAAGTTGTCGCTTTTCCAGTTTCCATCGATACAAGAGCCCCGTTATGGCGGCCACCGACACGGCCAGGAACAACCGGTTGATAGCTGTCAAAGGAGTGGTTGATGATTCCGTACCCTTTGGTGATGGACATAAATTCCGTTGTATACCCGATCAATCCGCGGGATGGCACCATGAAAATGAGGCGGGTTTGTCCATTGCCGTTATTGATCATATCCACCATTTCGCCTTTGCGATTGCCCAATGATTCAATCACGGCACCCACATATTCTTCAGGAACATCCACTTGTACCCGTTCCACCGGTTCGCATTTGACTCCATCGATTTCTTTGATGATCACTTTCGGTTTTGAAACTTGCAATTCATATCCTTCGCGGCGCATATTTTCAATCAAGATGGATAAATGAAGCTCTCCTCTGCCGGAAACAATCCATGCATCCGGTGAATCGGTATCTTCCACCCGCAATGAAACATCCGTTTCCAATTGCTGTCTTAATCTTTCTTCCAATTTACGGGCCGTCACAAATTTTCCTTCTCTTCCTGCAAATGGGGAATTGTTCACAAGAAACGTCATTTGCAATGTCGGTTCATCGATGCGAAGTGGCGGCAACGCCTCTTGATGCTCAATGGCACATACCGTTTCCCCTACGTTAATGTCATCCATTCCGGAAACCGCGACGATATCTCCGGCACTTGCCGATTCAATTTCTTCCCGTTTCAAACCGGAGTAGCCCAACAATTTCGTCACGCGATATTGTTTGACACTGCCATCCAGTTTCATTAGGGCAACGGATTGGCCCACATGGATTTCTCCCCGGAAAATGCGTCCGATTCCGATCCGTCCTACATAGTCATTATAATCCAGCATAGTCACTTGGAATTGCAATGGTTCATCCGAATTATCCACCGGTGCAGGAATGTGATCAATAATCGTATCAAACAAGCATTGCATATCAGCGTCCTGATTTGCCGGATCCGGATCAAGGCTTGCTGTTCCGTTGACAGCTGAGGCATAGACAACCGGGAAGTCCAATTGGTCTTCATCCGCACCCAATTCAATTAATAGATCCAATACTTCATCCACCACTTCCAAAGGGCGGGCAGAGTCTTTATCGATTTTGTTCACCACCACAATCGGTGTCAACTTTTGTTCCAACGCTTTTTTCAATACAAAGCGTGTTTGGGGCATACAACCTTCGTATGCATCCACGACGAGCAGAACCCCGTCAACCATTTTCAGAATACGTTCCACTTCGCCCCCGAAATCCGCGTGTCCCGGAGTATCCAAAATATTAATTTTTGTCCCTTTATAGTGAACGGCAGTATTTTTTGCTAAAATAGTGATGCCGCGTTCGCGTTCTAAGTCATTCGAATCCAATACTCGCTCTTCAACATGCTCATTTACACGAAAAGTTCCGGATTGTTTCAATAATTGATCGACTAATGTTGTTTTTCCGTGGTCAACGTGTGCAATGATAGCGATGTTGCGAATATCTTCACGTAATTTTGTCATGATTCCACTCCAATTTCTTTGTTCATAAGATTAACTGTGTTATTATATCACAAGAACATGAAAAATGTCTTTTTTTAATAACACTTTTTTAACCTTCGAACTCTAAAGGGGGGCTTTTGATGAATAAAGCGAAGTTTGTCATGCTGCTTTTCTCCATCGCTGCACTATTATCAATGGTTTCCATTGGTTACGCGATCGCCATAAGAAGCGTTCCTACAATCATTGCTTGCATCGTGGCATTATGTGCCGTTATGGGAATCGGTTTCCGCATGAAAAGAAAATTTCGTGAAAAAGGGCTGCTATAGTAAAAAGTGCTCGACCTTAAATGGCGAGCACTTTTTATTTTATCCCAGATCCGCAATCTTAAAATTGGATTGGAAAGGTTGATTATTTAATTGGAATGCTGCTTCTCGTCTTTTAATTCGATATAATGTTCCAGCAACAACTGATGGATTGATGGGTTCGCAATAAGGAATGTATCGTGGTTCAATAAATTGAACGGTTGGCCTTTCAAGTTCGATACAACCGCTCCCACCTCCTGGGCGATGACCATTCCGCCTCCGATATCCCATGGAGCCAATCTCATTGATAGATAAGCATCCAGTTTGCCTGTCACCACCAAAGCAATTTCCATGGCGGCTGAACCGTATGAACGGGTGCCGCGCACAGTCCGGATCAGTTTTACCACTTTTTCGTGATTGATTTTTCCATTCGGGATCACCCAGCTGGAGTTGATTCCAATCACAGCTTCTTCAATCTTCAACGGCTTTAATTTGCCGATTTGCTGATCATTGATGAACGCACCTTCGCCTTTGATCGCGTAAATTAATTCATCCCGCATCACATCATACAAATACCCCAACTTCCCGACTCCATCGACAAAGAAACCGATTGAAATCATGAAATTGCGGCCTTGTTTGATGAAATTCATCGTGCCGTCAATTGGATCGATAATCCATAGGGGGCCATCCAATGTCACAATTTTATCCCCCATCCCTTCTTCCCCCAAAATCTTATGGGAAGGGTCCAATTCCTTTATTTTTTCCACAAAATATTGTTCGATTTTCCGGTCGATGTTTGTCACCAAATCATTGGCGCTCGCTTTTGTTTCTATAATCAATTCTTTTGAAAAAGATTCGCGTATTTGATCACCGGCATGAAAAATAGTTTTTATTGCAAAATCGTTTATTTTCCGTAAATCCATTTGTTAAAAACCTGCCTTCTTATCTACCATAGATTTCTACTATTTTGAAATATAATTTCTAAAATTCAGAAATTTCATAAGGCCATTTAAGAATGAAAGATTCCCCTTTATCATTATTTTAACATGATTTATTGAAAAGGGGTCCAAAATTGCCAAAGTTGCAATCCCTGTCATAAAATCTTAATTTTTTTATTTTTCACGTTATTATTATATACTTTTTTAGAAGGCTGCAGAAGATAAATTGAAAACAACCTATGACTTAACATTTTTCAAAAATAAAAAATCACTTGCTCGACGATCAAAGCAAGTGATTCTATAGGAAGGGAAACTGCTTACGCATACGCGTGCAGACCGTTTAATTCATCTTGGATTTCTTTTAAGCGTTTTTTGCATCTTTCCATTTCCTTCGTATCGTTTTCTTGCATCGCGGAATAAAGGGAAGCCAATTCATAATCTAATTCCAACCGTAAAGCGTGTTCATATTGTTTTTCAATATCAACTTTGCGAATAATCTTAACCGTTTGTCTCATGCCACTCACTTTCCTTTCCCAATTATTTTTGTCTCAAGGTGAAGTGCTGTTTGTTACAAGATTTTTCCCAAAAAACATGGAAAATAAACATAAGATTCAAAAAGGAGGAAAACAATTCATGGTTGATATCAAATGGACAAATTCCGATTTTGATGTTTTTACAATAGACGGTTTAGACGCCCGAATGGATGCATTGAAAACGATTGTACGTCCCAAATTCCAAGCGCTGGGGGAACATTTTGCCGGATATTTCAGTGCGAAAACCGGTGATGAATTTTTTGCCCATATCGCCAAACATGCAAGAAGAACCGTCAATCCGCCGAATGATTCATGGGTGGCATTTGCCCCATATAAACGCGGATACAAATCGCTTCCCCATTTTCAAATTGGGCTTACAAACAACCATTTATTCATCGTTGTTGCAATAATTTATGAAGTTCCACAAAAATCTGCCATGGCCCAACGTTTGCTGAATTCATTGGATGCATTTCGGAAGTTGCCTGATGATTTCATTATTTCAGGCGATCATACGTCCCCTGATGCCATTCCTTTAAAGGATGCATTGGATGGCCGGTTGGAGGAACTTCTGGTTCGACTTCGGGATGTGAAAAAAGGGGAATTTTTGGTTGGACGTCATATTCCTCGTGAAACATGCATAAATCTATCTTCGGAAGAGTTTTTAAAAGTGGCGGAGGATACTTTTGAAGCACTTTTCCCAATTTACGAAATGATGATTGGAAAAAATTAAATTGTGCTTTTTGTATTCCATTTAAACGGCATGAACTTCTTCATTTTCTTTTGAATGAGGATTGATTTATTTCCTGCTGTATGTTGTATAAATAAATATGCTGTTGACGACATTAAACATTACATTTTTCAGCCGCTTTTTTTCTTTGAATTTAATAATATTCCGCATCAAGTCTTCATAAAATGCTGTTTGGAAAAAGAAAAAGGAGCCATATTGCTCCTTTTTTTCGTCAAGAGGATGTGGACTCAATTCATATGAATCCAATCCCCATCCTTTAATTCCCTCGCCTGCTTCACCACAGGGTAGCTTGCATATCCGCTGACCTCTTCAAATTCCCGAAAGAGGGTTTTTTCTTCCGCTTTTGAAGGGACGATTTGTTTAAAACGGCGATACTTTTCCAACATCTCCTCCCTTTTGATCCCTTTTTCGTACGCTTGTTCAATTCCCTCAAAAAATTTCACCACTGCAATTATTTCCTCTGTTGACCAATCAGGGGAAATTGGATACGCATATTCCATACGGCTTTACCTCGCTTCATTTGTTTTCTCTTTATCTTCCCCATTTTAACCGAATTTCTTCCGCTTCCCGAATCATACGCTTAAACAATTCTTGTACTGAAGGGACATCTTTGATTAAACCGGTTACTTGCCCTGCCCAACCAAAGCCGTTTTCCGCGTCCCCATCGTAAATAAAGCGTTTATTCGCTTCTCCGCTGATATAGTCTTTAAGGGCTTCATAGGTTGGGGTTTCCTTTTCGATTTGCAATATTTTTTCTGTAAATCCGTTTTTTAAGGCTCGGGCTGGAGTTCCTAATGATCGCTTGATGACCGCCGTATCCGTTTCGGAACTGTTGAGCAAAGCTTTAATATATTCCGGGGAGGCATGCACGCATTCCTTCGTCGCAATGAATCTTGTCCCCATTTCGATTCCTTCCGCTCCCAAAGCCAAAGCCGCCATCAACCCTCGTCCATCTCCAATCCCTCCAGAAGCGATGACAGGGATGGATACGCTATCCACGACTTGCGGTACGAGCACCATTGTCCCCACATCATCTCTTCCCAAGTGTCCCCCTCCTTCTTGTCCAACCACCATCACTGCATCCGCACCAAGTTCTTCCGCTTTCTGGGCTTGACGGCGTGCCGCAACCAAGACCAACTTTTTCACGTCGACCCCTTCAAGCAATTTGAACATCGGAGCAGGATTACCGCCCGTCATCGAAATGACCGGCACTTTTTCCTCGATTGCCACTTCCACCATCGGTTCATAGCCTTTTCCATAATTGCCGAAAGCAAAATTCACTCCGAAAGGTTTATCGGTTTTTTCTTTTGTTTTTCGGATCTCTTTCCTTAATTGTTCAGGAGATTCCAAACTGAGGGCTGTAATTTGTCCGAGTCCCCCCGCATTGGATACGGCGGCCGCCAAATCGGAGTAGGCCAAATAAGCGAGTCCCCCCTGTATGATCGGATATTGGATTCCCAATAATTTTGTCACTCTTGTTTCCCAATTCATCATGCTCATCCCCTTTTTTTCATATTGATTAATGAGTTCTTCAATAAAACTTAAATTTCCTTTAAATTTTTATAGCAAGTGGAGCCTATAGATGCTATAATTTCATTGTTTTTTAAAATTACAATAAAGTGAGGTGGTACCTGCGTTGTCACAGTTAGAAACTCCTCTGTTCGACGCATTGTTAAAACATCGAAACAGACATCCGATCCAATTCCACATCCCAGGCCATAAAAAGGGGCAAGGAATGGATCCTGCTTTTCGAGAATTTATTGGAGACAACGTTTTATCCATTGATTTAATCAATATTGCTCCACTAGATGACTTACATTCGCCAAAAGGTGCAATTAAAGCGGCACAGGAACTTGCTGCCGAAGCCTTTGGTGCTGACCATACATTTTTTTCTGTTCAAGGAACTAGTGGTGCTATCATGACGATGATCATGTCTGTCGTCGGTCCGGGAGATAAAATTTTGGTACCACGAAATGTTCATAAATCTACGATGTCTGCGATTATTTTGTCTGGTGCGATTCCGATTTTCATTTATCCTGAAGTGGATGAAGAATACGGGATCACCCATGGAATTTCTGCCGAATCCGTTGAAAAGGCAATCGAAACATATCCAGACGCAAAAGCTTTGCTTGTGATTAATCCGACTTATTTCGGATTTGCTGCTGATTTAAAACGCATTGTGGAGATCGCACATGCTTCAGATATACCGGTAATTGTCGATGAAGCCCATGGAATCCATTTGAGATTCCATGATGAACTGCCAATCTCAGCAATGGAAGCTGGAGCCGATATGGCTGCGACAAGCGTACATAAGCTAGGAGGTTCTTTGACCCAAAGTTCCGTATTAAACGTCCGGGAAGGGCTTGTGAGCATTAGCCGCGTACAATCCGTATTATCGATGTTGACAACCACTTCAACATCATACCCATTGCTCGCTTCCCTTGATTGCGCCAGAAGACAGCTGGCAATCAATGGCAATCATTTAATCGACAAAACGATCCGTTTGGCAAAAGAAGCAAGAAAACGAATCAATAAAATTCCGCATTTGAAGGTAGCTGGACGAGAGAGGCTCCATTCATCCGCGACATATGATATGGACCCTACAAAGCTGTTGATCAGCGTCAAAGACTTGGGGATTACGGGCCATCAAGCGGAAGAATGGCTCCGGCAAAATGCCAACATTGAAGTGGAATTGTCTGATCTTTACAACATCCTTTGCCTTGTTACATTGGGGGATACAAAAAAAGAAATCAATTTGCTTGTGAATGCATTGCAACGCATGTCCCAGGCATTTGATTCGGAGGCTTGCATAAAAGAAACGGAAGTGAATGTGCCGGATATTCCAGCCCTTGCCATGACCCCAAGAGATGCCTTTTATTCCAGCACGGAAGTGATTCCTTTCAAAGACTCCGCCGGCTATATTTGCGCCGAGTTTATCATGGTGTATCCGCCTGGCATCCCAATTTTTATTCCGGGTGAAGTCATTACCCAGGAAAATATAGACTACATTCAAATGAACATTGAAGCGGGACTGCCGGTGCAAGGACCCGAAGATGCAAGTCTGCAGACGATTCGTGTCATTAAAGAACGGAAACCTATATATTAATATGCGGAAAATGTCAAAAGCATTCTAGCGGGACTAGAATGCTTTTTCCTTTACATAAAAAGATAAACAAATATCGGACATAGAATGGCACCAACCACCGCGCTTAGCCCCATCGACAATGAACCGATCGATAAATCCAGTTCACCATAGTCGACAAGCTTTGCCGTGCCGACTCCATGGCTTGCGCTTCCCATGGCAATCCCTCGGCTGATCGATGAATCGATTTTTCCAATGGTGAACATGACCGAACCAAGCAGGGCACCTGTAAAGCCCGCAATCAATACCAATACAGCGGTAAGGGATGGGATTCCACCGATCGTTTCGCTCACATGCATCGCGACCGGTGTCGTCATCGATTTTGGCAGGGCCGTCAATATATACTCCTTATCGATTTTAAATACGACTAGAAGCGTATAAACGCTGATCAAGCCGCTTACCATCGCAATTACAATGCCTGATAAAATCGTATATTTGTATTTCAGCACCATATGCCACTGGTTGTACAACGGATAGGCCAAAGCGACGACAGCAGGTCCAAGCAAATGTTGAAGGTAGCGCCCACCTTCCATATAAACGTCAAATGGGACATTCAAAAAGAGCAGGCCCGCAATGATGATAATGGTCGAAGTTAAGATGGGCATGAGAATCGGCGAAGGGTACCGGGCATGCAACTTCTTCATTAATAAAAAGATGATGACCGTACTAATGATGGATAAACTTGCTCGCATGTTCCACTTCCCCCTCTTTCTTCCCCTTCATCGCCAATTCTTTTTTCTCAATCCATTGGCAAATCATGCTTGTCGTCAGAAGCACGAAAAGCGTACTGACGATGACCGACGCCACCAATAGCGAACCGGATACGGAAATAAGCTCCGGATAATCGATGATGCCGACAATGGGCGGAATAAAAAATAACGTCATAAACCCTATCAGGAAATTTGCCCCGTCTTTTATATAATCCACTTTGATCCATTTAAATTGTAGGCAAATAAATAGAAGCACCAAACCGATGATGCTGGCAGGCAATGGTAAATGTGTGATTTCAACCATAAACACCCCAATGTAGTAAAAAACGTACAGAAGCAGAATTTGAATGATCGTTCGAACAATTTTCATACTTCCATCGGAAAAAGGAACACCCTTTTCCAAAACTCACCTCCCCCGTATTCGTTATTTTATACTTGTGACAAAATATTGTCTATTAATTATTTTAGAAAAATCAAAAGAATCTAAATTTTGGAGATGCATTCAGGATATTTGTGATGAAGATATCCCTTTGGGGAAATCGGCTTCAGAAAGGATGTTTTTACGGAATAGGAAACTATCAAATGAAAAGAAAACAGATGCCAGAAAATCGGCATCTGCTTCCATTATGCGGTTATCCGTACCAAACATTTTTCAGACAACCCAGCCTATGTTAGAAAAAGAGAGAGACAAAAATGGGACAAAGGATGGCCCCGATGACTATACTCAAACTCATGGAGACCGAACCGATGGACAAATCTTCCTCGCCAAAATCCTTCAGCTGTGATATTCCGACACCGTGGCTGGCACTTCCCATGGAAATCCCCCGACTGATGGGTGAATCGATTTTGCCCAATTTATAAACGACAGGTCCAAAAAGCGCCCCGGTAAAGCCTGCCACCATCACCAAAACGGCGGTTAACGGCGGGACTCCCCCGATGGTTTCACTTACTTGCATCGCAATCGGTGTTGTCAAGGATTTGGGCAATGCGGTCAAAATAAACGTTTTTTCCTCGTGGAACAATTTCAATCCTGCAAAAACACTAAACAAGCCAATCAGCATGGCAAAAACGATACCCGAAAGGATGGTATATTTATATTTCAGCACCAAATGCCGTTGGTTGTATAACGGATAGGCCAGGGCAACCACTGCCGGCCCCAATAAATGTTGGATCCACTTTCCCCCTTCCATATACTCGTCATATGGAATATTTAGCAATAAGATGAAAACAACCAAAACGATGGTTGTAGTAAGGATTGGCATCAAAAATGGATAGGGGAAACATTTATATATTTTCATCATGATTAAAAAGATTATAATCGTGCTAACGATATAAATGATGGCTTCCACTCTTTTCTTCCCCCTTCCCCTTCTCTTTTTCTTCTATTTTTTTACTAAAAATGCCCGTCATATAAATTGTCAATATCGTACTTGCAAACACGGTCACTATTAAAAAAAACCCTTTTGAAGACAACAATTCAGGATATTCCACGACGCCAATCATCGATGGAATAAAAAATAAAGTCATAAACCCTATTAAAAAACCTGCCCCTTCCCGGATCATTCCGACTTTGATCCATTTTTGCCGCAAGCACAAAAATAGCAAGAGCAAACCGATTATGCTTGGCGGAATGGGAAGATGCGTCCCTTTAACAATAAATACGCCCATATAATAAAAAAGATATAAAATCAGGATTTGCAAAATTGTTCGAATAACGATCATATCAACGGTATAGAAATTGTTATACCTTCCCTCCTTCTTGTACCCCGCTATTCTACGCCTGCGTTTTCAAATTGTCCAGTCTGCAAAAAAAGAATTCGCCCCAAATTCCATGCAAGAAGGGCGAATTCTTTTTTGCAAATTAATCTTCTTCAATTTCTGTACGGTTTTTTCTCAACATTTTTGACAAGATTTCATACACGATCGGCACGACGATCAACGTTAACATCGTTGAACTGAATAAACCGCCGATTACACAAATACCTAAGTCCCTTGAAATCATTCCGCTTCCTTCCGCACCGATTGCAAGCGGTATTAACGCACCGATTGTGGCAATCGCGGTCATTAAGATTGGACGCAAACGAGTGGCTCCCGCTTCCAGGATCGCTTCACGCATTGGCATACCCGTACGTTCCATGTTGATGATTCGGTCCACCAATACAACGGCATTTGTAACAACAATACCGATCAGCATGAGCATACCCATCATAACCGATACGGAAATGGTTTCTCCTGCAATCCAAAGTCCCACCAATGAACCGATGACCGTAAACGGCAATGAGAAGAGGATGGCAAATGGCGCCAAACCTTCACCAAATGTTACCACCAGAATGAAGTACACGATTCCTATCGCGACAATCATGGCAAAACCTAATTGGGTAAAGGCTTCTTCCATATCCGCTGTAACGCCGGAAACGCCGATTTCAACGCCTTTAGGCAATTCAAGTTTATCGATTTTTTCATCCACTTCTTTTGAAGCTTTTGTCACGTCTTTGCTTGTCACAGTACCGGAAACACTTGCATACAACTGTCCTTTACTGCGGGAAATTGTGTTGGATACTGTTCCTTCTTCCACTTGCACAATGTCTTTCAACTGTACAGCCGCTCCCGTAGCGGTTGGGACAGGTTGATTCAACAAATCTTCGAAGGATGTCGCCAAATTGACATTCCGTTTCACAATGACATCGATGTCCGTGCCGTCTTTTTTCAACGTCGTCAACACTTCATCCTGTTTGTTCGGATTTAACATCATGGCCAGCTGTCCTGCTGTTAAACCATATTGCAGCAATGTTTGCTGGTTCACTCTTAATGTGAATTCATCAAATCGTTCGGAAAGGGATGTATCCACATCTTTCAAATTTCCGGATTCTTTCATGATATTCTCGATGTCTGCTACCGTTTTTTCAATTTTATCCATGTCATCTCCATAAACGGTATAGCTGAGTTCATTATTGGACATGGACATGCTGAAGTTTTGATTGATCCATTTGCCTGATTGATCCAAACCTTCAATGTAGTTTGTGATTTCATCTTGGACATCATCAAAATTCTTTGTATCATCATCGAAAATGACATACATTAATGCTCCGTCAGTGCCCATCATGCCCATCATCGCATTACCGCTGCCACCGATGGAAACTTGAACGATATCCACATCATCCCGGGCCAATAATTTATCTTCAACGACTTGGACATTTTCCAACGTTTTTTCCTCAGACTCACCCGGCTCAGGAGTGTAAGTGAGATACATCACTTTTTCCTGATCAGCGGAAAGGAAACTGAATCCTACCACCGGAATCAAGAATAAGCTTCCCACCAATAATGCAATCGCAATTAGGGATGAAACGACTTTATGATTCAATGACCAGCGCAACACTTTTTTATACCATAAAGCCAATGCGCCCGGTTTTTCATGTTTTACTTTTCCGCCTTTTTTACCGCCATATAAACGCTTTTTAAACAGCGTATGGGACAGTGATGGAACCACCGTGATGGCCACCAGCAATGAAGCAAGCAAGGCGAAAGCCATCGTAAAGGCGAATGGAGTGAACAGTTCTCCAACCATGCCTCCGACTAATACAAGCGGCGCAAACACGGCGATTGTAACAAGGGTGGAGGCCAATATCGGTTTGAACATTTCGATCGTTGCTGAACGGATCAATGCTCGTCCTTTTAATTTTTCATCTTTCAAATGCAATCGTCTGTAAATATTTTCAACCACTACAATCGAATCGTCGATTACCCGTCCAATCGCAACCGTCATCGCGCCAAGGGTCATAATGTTCAATGTAATGTCCATTTGATGCAAGATGGTAAAGGCAATCAACAAAGACAACGGAATGGAAATGATGGATATGATTGTTGATTTGATATCACGCAAGAACAGCAAGATAATGATAATCGCAAATCCTGCACCGTATAACGCTTTTCCTAACATCGTAGAAACGGATTCTTCGATCGGTTCCCCTTGGTCAAGCGTCACATCGATGTGCAACCCATCATTTTTCGCTTCCAATTCTTTGATAATGTCTTTGGCTTCATTTACGACTTCAACCGTGTTAGCATCCTGACCTTTTACAATTTGGATGCCGATCGCTTCTTTTCCGTTCGTACGTGAAACCGATTCGACTTCTCCTACTAATTTTACTTTTGCAATATCACCCAAAGTCACAAAAGGTGTCGGATTTTGTGCTGTTGGTGTAACCGGGATCAACAAGTTTTTCAACTCGTCGACGGTCGTAAATTTTCCATCAATGACGATGGATTGTTCTTTTTCTTTAAATGGATACAAACCAAGCGGCGCCTTCAAGTCGCTTGCTTGAATCATTTGTTTTACATCGTCTTCCGTCACGCCCAGAGAAGCCATCTTTACTTGGTCGTATTCAATTTCCACTTTATTCACATGTTGGCCTGAAATCGAAACGGAAGAAACGCCATCAATACCTTCCAATTTTGGTACAATGACATCTTCGACTGTAGCAGTCAACTCTGCAATATCTTCAGTGTCACTTGACACGCTTAATGCCAAAATCGGGAAAGTGTTGACCGTGATACGGGCAATTGTAGGATCCTGTGCCGTATCCGGAAACTCCAAGCCATCAATGACCGAACGCAATTCCCGTTCCGCATCCAGCATGTCTGTTCCATATTCATATTCGATTTGTACGCTGGACATATTCGAATATGATGTTGAATAAACACCTACAACATTTCTCAGGTTTTGTACCGCTTTTTCCAGAGGAATGGAAATATCATTCATCGATTGTTCAGGAGTAGCACCTGGATATACTGTCATTACAGTAATATAGGGAATGGAAATATCAGGAATTGTTTCTTTGTTCATTCGGGAAGTGGAATAAATTCCCGTCACCATTAAAATAATGGCTAATAACCATACAGCTAGTTTATTTTTTATGACGAAATTCACTAATCCATTCAAAATTGAACCCACCTTTTTTGACTAATCGGTCACATTTCAATATAATAATTGACTAAGCAGTCACTGTCAATGTAATTGATTTACTTAGATACCCGGAGGAGATTTTGTGTCAAAAAAATTGATGATCATGGAAAAAGCAATAGAACTTTTTTCGAAAAACGGAGTAGAATCCACTTCCATACAAGATATAACCAATGCATGCGGAATTTCCAAAGGCGCCTTTTATCTCAGCTTCAAATCGAAAGATGATTTGCTCGTGGAAATTACCGATTACTTTATAAAAAAATTTATCGCCGTACAAAACGAAATTTTGGATGACAGCATCCCGGTCAATGAGAAATTGCCGAAGTTCTTTTACTACAATTTCAGATTATTGGAAGAACATTATTCCTTTATTTCCATGTGCATGCGGGAAAATTTCCAGCCGATGAACAATGAAGTCATCCAGAAAATAAAAGAATTTAATACGGTTCATAATGAAGCTCTTCTCACGATTATACACCAAACTTATGGTGAAAAAGTTGAACATTTTAAGTATGATTTATTATTAGTTGTTCGTGGATTATTGATCAGTTATACGGAATTTATTACAACCCATCCACGAAAATATAATTTTGAACAGCTTGCAAATAGCCTGGCTGAAAAAGTGAATATTATCGCCGAACATAGCACCCTTCATTTCGTTACAGAAAAGCTGTGGAATACAAAAAGCGCTTCCTCTTTCAGCGAAATGGTTTCAAAAGAACATATTTTATATTTGCTTCGACAATTGGAAGGCCAATATAAGAAAACGCCTTTAATCGATGAATCGATCCATCTTTTGATGGAAGAATTGATGAAAGAAAAACCGAGATTGGCCATTTTATCCGGATTAGCTTCCAATTTGCAAAAAAATGAAGATTTTTCAATGGTTGTGTTCCTCGTAAGACAATACGTTTCGGATCTGCAATCGGTTTCATAAAAAAGTGATAAAAAAAGGAACATTTTATAAAAGCCGGGTTAATTCAATATTTGATACACACAAAAAAAAGAGAATTGGTATTCACCAAAATTCTCTTTTTTCCTTATCTGGAGAGGGCTTCTATCCCAGCCGCTCCATTTTTTTATCAAATTCATACTATTTCGCCCTTTGTCACCTATGCTTTTCTAAATCGTTTCAAGAATGATTGAACACGTTCATTTTTCGAAACCACCAATACCTCATATGCCGTTCCTTGTTCAACAATAACCCCTTGGTCAAGGAAAAGGACTCTATCGGCAATTTCCAAGGCAAATTCCATTTCATGGGTTACCAAAACCATCGCCATATCATCATTTTGGGCAATATCCCGAATCACTTCCAGCACTTCCCCTACTAATTCCGGGTCCAGGGCGGAAGTCACTTCGTCAAAAAGCATGATTTTCGGCCTCATCACCAAAGCCCGGGCCATCGCGACACGCTGTTTCTGTCCGCCGGAAAGCTGGGATGGATAAAAATTCAATTTATCCCCTAATCCCACTCTTTCCAACATTTTTATCGAACGTTCCCTCACTTCATCTTTGTTTTCCTTCTTTACATGGATTGGTGCCGCCATACAATTCTCCAAAATTGTCATATGGGGGAAAAGGTTGAAATGCTGAAATACCATACCGATATCTCCGCGCACTTCTCTTAAATGTTTTTCATTTGCCTTTACCAGTTGCCCTTTTTTCTCCATCTTCCATAAATTTTTTCCGTTTACAACAATATCGCCGGAACTGGGTTCTTCCAAAGTCATCAACATTCGGATAATCGTTGTTTTTCCGGAACCGCTTGGGCCAATGATCGCAATTTTCTCTCCCGGATGAATTTCCAGATCGATCCCTTTTAACACATGATGATCTCCAAAGGATTTTGTTACATTACGATATTTCACAATTGGTTCGGCCGAAATGGGTACATTTTTTTCTATATTTTTTGTCAATGCATTAGGCAATACGATCACTCTCCTTCAGATTCATGTTGGGGAGGCCATTCTTTTTTGTCTTTTCCAAAAGTGCATTTTTATCGAATTTGGTATTCATTTTCACTTCCAATTTTTTAATCAGTATAGAAGATGGGTAACTCAAAAGTAAGAAAATGATACCCGCAATTGTCAATGGCTCTAAATAAGCGAAGTTCAAAGCGCCATATGAATTCGCCATCGCCAATATTCCGGTAACACCAATGATTGACGCTAATGGCACCTCTTTGAACATAATGATAAAGTAGTTCCCCAGCATTGGAATGGTTGGCGGAATTGCCTGGGGTAAAATGATCTTTCTCCACTTATCAATAGTGGAAAAATTCAAAGCGGTCGACGCTTCCCATTGACCTTTATCCACACTCTCAATACCTGAACGGTAGATTTCTCCAATATACGTACTATAATGGATACCAATGGCCAGAATTGCGCATGTAAAAGGTTCCAATGTTATACCGATAACCGGTACCACGGGCAATGCATAATAAACAAAATATAATTGAACCAGAGGTGGCGTTGAACGAATAAATTCCATCACCCAAACAGCGATTGTCACAACCGGTTTATTCGGAAACCGTCTGAAGAGGATCCATACAAAACCGAAAAGAAGGGCAAATCCAAAACAGGCAAATGTCAAACCGATCGTTGCGCCCAATCCTTGTAAGACTATTGGCAAAGCATCAAAGAATGTATCCCATCTGAAATTGCCATTCATCAACCGGCCACCCCTTTCTTCGCGATCGTTTCTCCTTTTTTAGTCAACCAAATCAAAGGCAATGCCAAAATGAAGTATATAAATAACACTACTACGTAGATTAATGGAGCTTGAGATAGATTCGTATTTCTCATAATATCGCCGTAATATAAAATATCCCTCATGCCAATCAATGAGACGAGCGATGTCGCTTTCATCATTTGGATTGTGTAGTTGCCGAACTCCGGAAGCATCATCCGTACTGCTTGAGGTAATATGATGAACCTCATCCGTTGATAACGGGACATATTCAAAGCGATAGCCGCTTCCGTTTGCCCTTTATCCACTGCCAAAATGGATCCGCGTACCACTTCTGATAAATAAGCGCCATAATTCAGAGCGATTGCAATGACTCCGGTCCACCAGTTTGAACCCAATTGAATACCAAAAAGCATCGGGATGGCATAATAGAGCCAAAATAATTGTACGATGAGTGAAGTTCCACGAAATACTTCGACATAGACTCCTGTCACCTTGTTTAATATGACATTGTTCGAAACTCTTGATAACCCTGCAGCAAAAGCGACAATATATGAGATGATTGCCGAACCAAGCAATACAGAAATTGTGATACCCAGTCCTCTCAACAGTTGTGGGGTAATTTCGAATATGGCACTAATAATGATCATCCCCTTCTTCCAAGGTTGTAAATAGAAAATCCGAAATAGGGACAAGACTTTTCGGAATTAAAGCTTGTCCCTAATAAGTTTACCTAGTTTTGACCTGCACATATTTGTTCAGTTGTTATTTCACCCGCTTTGACAATATTGTTCACAGAACTGAATCCATACTCTTCCAAAATTTTGCCGATTGTACCATCTTCTATTAATTGTTTTAATTTTTCGTTATAAGCGTCCCGAATTTCTTTGTCTTTTAAGTTGAATGCGGCTGCACCGTAACTTGGTACTCCTTCCACATCCGGTTGTTCAAAGGAATCAACAAACTCCAATTTATCCGTTGCCGCAGACTGAAGGGCCATTTTCAGCGTCATTTCAGTAGCTGTTGTCACATCCGCACGACCTGCTTGAATGGCGGAAAATGTTGCTGGAATATCCGGAGCAGTAATGATTTGATTTGGGTTTACCCCCTCTTTTTGTAAAAATTCAATTTCCGTTGTCCCTTCCATCACAACGACTTTTATATCAGGATTTGCAGCAATATCTTTATAACTGTGGATGTTATATGGGTTGCCTTTCGCTACAACGATACCTTCACCGTACTTGATTTCAGGTTCGCTGAACAATACGCGTTCACAACGGTCCGGTTTAATGGCCATTCCCGCAGTAATTACGTCAAACTGTCCTGCTTGCACTCCAGGGATCAATTGGCTAAAATCTGATAATTGTGCTTCCAAATTTTCAATTCCCAATTCTTTAAATACCGCTTTGGCAATATCTACGTTTGCCCCTTTGATTTCACCGTTTTCTTCATATGCATAAGGAACTTCATTCGCAAAGCCGATTCTCACCTTTCCGGATTCTATTAATTGATCCAGCTTGCCTGTATCCGATGCGCCATTCGCTTCATTTTTTTCATTTTCCGAACCACTGCATGCCGACAAAATTACCATGAATACTGCGATTAATGTGATCAATAATTTTTTCATACGCAACCCTCCAAATTAATTGATTAGAAATTTGATCCTATTTTGAAACATACAACTTTTTGTTCTGTCATTTCCTGAATGGCAAAAGCTACACCTTCTCTGCCGATTCCTGATTGTTTCATTCCGCCAAAAGGCATGGAATCGATTCTGAAGTCGCTGCTATCGTTGACCATAATGCCCCCAAACTCCATCTCTTTTATCGCGCGGAATGCGAAATCAAGATTTTTTGTAAAGATACCTGCCTGCAGACCATACATGACATTGTTCGATTTTTGGATCGCTTCATTCAGATCCCTTATACTGTCCAAAATGACAACCGGACCAAAGATTTCCTCTTTTGCTATTTTGCTTTCCGGATGAACATTTGTAAGGATGGTCGGTTCATAATAAGCGCCATTTCTTCTGCCGCCACAAAGAAGTTTTGCACCTTCCCGCAAAGATTGCTGGACAAGTTTTTCTATTCGGATCGCTTCTTTTTCAGTGATTAACGGGCCCATATCGGTCATTTCGTTAAGCTTATCACCAACACGCATTTGTTTGGTCCGATCAACCAGCAATCTTTCAACAGTTGAATAGATTTCTTCCTCAATATAAACCCGCTGGACACCTAAACAGTTTTGTCCGGCTGCCCAAAAAGCGCCTGATACAATCGATTCGACCGCATCTGGGATATCCGCATCCCGGAGGACAATGCAAGGTGAATTTGAACCCAGTTCCATACTTAACTTTTTTATCCCGGCTTTTGATGAAATGCTCTTTCCCGCTTCATATCCGCCGGTAAACGAAATCATCCGCACTGCTGGATGTGTCACCAGTTCATCGCCAATGTCACTTGAATGACCCGTTATGACCGTTAAAACTTTTTTGGGCAATCCCGCTTCATGAAATGCTTCAGCTAATAACAACGCACTTAATGGGGTGAGTGTCGAAGGTTTCACAATGATTGAATTCCCGGCAGCAATAGCTGGACCTATTTTGTGCGCAACCAGATTCAGAGGATCGTTAAATGGAGTGATTGCAACAATTAACCCGATTGGGAAACGCTGATAGTATCCAACCCGATTTTCATTTCCTGCCAACTGATCAAAGAGAATCGTTTCTCCATGAAGTCTTCTTGCTTCTTCCGCACTGATGCGGATCGTCTGGATGCATCGAAGGACTTCTTTTTTCGCTTCACGAATTGTTTTACTGCCTTCAGTGGCAATCGTTTTAGCAAAAAGGGATTGTCGATCTTCAATCCAATTTGCCACTTTATTTAATATGGAGATCCTTTCATAAGTCGGCATATTTCTTGCGATTTCTGCGCCTTTGATCCCTTCTTTTATCGCAAAGATCGCATCTTCCCTGCTCGCGGCCGGCACTTGGGCGATAATCTCGCCATTTTGGGGATTTTCCACATCAATCGTTTTGTCCCGGAAAACCCATTCACCAGCCAAATACATTTTCCTTTTTAACATCGTTTGTTCCATTCACTCACTCCTCTCGTTAAAGTTGCTTTCGATGGATATTAATCAAATCGATCAATATCGCAAAACCCGTTTCGGTTTTGCCTGCCCCTGCCCCGATTAATGTAACGGGACCGGATAAATCGCAATGGTACGTTATGGCATTTGTGGCATCAGAAATATTTGCCAAAGGATGGTCTAATGGAATCATTTCAGGTTTAACGGAAGCAACCACACTGCCGTTTTCCTTTTTCAGCTTTGCAATCAATTTCCACTTTCGGTTGCTTTGCCGCGCCAGTTCAATGTCTTCGGTTGTCAAATGGGAGATTCCCATTCTTTCAACTTCGTGAACTTTTAACGGATAATTCATCACCACATTTGCTAAAATGACAATTTTGTATAGAGCGTCATACCCTTCCACATCACTCGTCGGATCGGCTTCCGCATAACCCAATTTCTGGGCTTCGCTCAACGCCTCGTCATAAGAAAGTCCATCTTCCATGCGAGTCAACATATAGTTGGTCGTACCATTTAATATCCCTTGAATTTCATATATGTCATTTCCCGCCAGTGAAGTGACGGGCATACGCAACGATGGTGTCCCGCTCATTACGGAACCTTCAAAGCCCCAACGGACGTTCCTTTTCTCCGCCATTTCTTTTAATTGGGCGTATGCCAGTGCAACCGGCCCTTTATTGCTCATGATGACATTTTTTCCATATTCAAAGGCGCATTGACAATGATCGATAGCCGGTTGACCTGTTTTCACATCCGTAAAGGTGACTTCGACAATTGTGTCCGCATTTGTTTGCTTGATCGTTTCAAAACTGTTCAATCCCCGGATCAGCCCTTCTTGTTCGGGATAATCATCAAGCTTTCCGGTTTCCTTCACAACCGCCAGTAAATCCTCTATTGACAGTCCATCGGGATGATAAACAGAACCTTTCATCACGTCACTTACCGCCACTATGGCCGCATCGAGCCCAAACTGCTCTTCCAGTACTTGCTTTTTATTTTTCAAAATTTCCGCAAACCCTTGTCCTACAACACCAAAACCTAATAATGCGATACGATGTTTCATGCATCGATCCCCTCCTTTCCCTATATAACGGCTTTCTCCTCATTTGCATATTGTTGAGGAAGTTGTGCATTTCCAAGTAAATATTTAAGTATCGCTTGAGTTAAAATCGCTGTGCCGATTGGTAAACATCTTTCATCAATATCAAAAATCGGTGTATGGAGATCCCGCTTGATTCCATCAGGATAGGCACATCCCAGGAAAAACATGG
Source organism: Ureibacillus sp. FSL W7-1570 (assembly GCF_038593265.1). Lineage (GTDB taxonomy): Bacteria > Bacillota > Bacilli > Bacillales_A > Planococcaceae > Ureibacillus > Ureibacillus suwonensis. Next base: position 14,066 of record NZ_CP151979.1, on the reverse strand, counting down.
ACCCAGGGACTTTGTACGTCATATGGGAAAAATCCTCGCCACCCAATCCAAAAGGAATTTCCTTTATTTCCATGCCCGGATACAATTCGGAAACCACTTCTTTCAACATTTTGTTGACCTCAGCATTATTAAATAAAGCCGGTTCTCCATGGGTAATATTCAATTCGAACCGTCCCCCAAATGCTTCAACTATCGAAAAAGCATTTTTCAACCTTGTTTCCAACTCTTTCCGGACTGATGGCGTATAACTGCGAAGGGTGCCCTGCAAATATACTTCGCTCGGAATGACATTACTTGCCGATCCGGCTTTTATCTCTCCCACACTGATTACCGCTGCATCAAGGGGAGATATATTTCTTGCAACAATTCCATGGATGGCTTGGAGCACCGGACCCAGCATCCAAATCGGGTCCGTTCCTAAATGGGGGTATGCTCCATGTCCTCCGGTTCCAAAGAGTTTCCCTTGAAATACATCCACATTGGCCATGCTGTATCCATCGTGTATCAACACGGTTCCCACTTCATGTTCCGGATCCATATGAAGGGCCATAATGCAATCCACATCATCAAGGGCGCCTGCTTCTATCAAATAAGGGGATCCTGTCTTTCCGTATTCATCTGTATTTTCTTCAGCGGGTTGGAAGATGAATTTTACTGTGCCTTGAATGTCAGTTTCTTTCCAAATTTGACCTATGATGGTCGCTACCGCCAAACCGATTGAAGTGTGGGCGTCATGGCCACAAGCATGCATGACGCCTACATTTTTTGAAGGGAAGGAATGGGAAGTTGCTTCGACAATGGGAAGGGCATCCATATCTGCGCGAATGGCGACGGTTGGGCCATCCCCTCTGGAAAGGGTGCCGATGACAGCCGTTTCAACCCCGACTCCCTTGACCACTTTCATACCATCGATGTTTGACAACTTTTCATAGACAAACTGTGAAGTCTCATATTCTTTAAAGCTGAGTTCCGGATTTCGATGAATATGTCTTCTCCATTCAATGATTTCATCCGTCAATTGTTGAACCCTGGAAAGGATATTGTGTTCCATCCGTTTCACCTTCTTATTTTCCGACTGTCAACATGTGCTCTTTTAAAATGGCGAAAGCATTTTCCAAATCGTTAATTAAATCTTCCGTGTCTTCAATACCCGCCGAAATTCGTACAAGCCCATCCGGAATGCCGACTGCGGCGCGTTCTTCCGGTGTACATTCAATATGGCTTGTCGTTCTTGCAGGACCGTAAGTTGTTTCAACAGCTCCCAGATTGGCTGCACGGTTGGCGTATTTTAATGCAGGAAGTAAAATTTTTACCGCATCCATGCCGCCTTTTAATGAGAAGCTGAGCATTCCGCCGAAACCTTTCATCTGCTTCTTCGCAATATCATGATTCACATGAGTTTCCAGTCCTGGATAGAAGACTTCCTCGACAAGTTCCTGAGTTTGTAGGTAACGTGCGATTGCAAAGGCATTTTTCTCTTGCTGTTCCATACGCAGTTTCAATGTTTTCATACCGCGCAATAATAAGTAAGCTGACCAAGGATCCAATGTGGCACCATTAATTTCACGGTAATGATAAATTGGTTCAATTAATTCCTTCGATCCGCAAACGACACCACCAAGTGCATCCGCATGACCGCCCAAGAATTTCGTTGCACTATGAAGGACAAGATCTGCGCCGAGTTCAAGCGGTTTTTGATTAATTGGTGTGGCAAATGTGTTATCCACCACAACAAGCGCACCGACTTCTTTTCCTTTTTTCGCTATTCTTTCAATATCCGTAATTTTTACAGTCGGATTTGTTGGCGATTCCAAATAAACGATTTTACAGCCCTTTTCAATTTCTCTTTCCATTTCTTCATGATTGCCGGTTTCGCATAATACGATTTCAATGTTCATTTGCGGCAAAAATTCAGTAAAAATTTTATTTGTACCGCCATACGTATCTTTGATTGAAACAATCCGATCACCTGGTCTCAAGAATGTATAAAATATGTTGCTAATGGCAGCCATTCCTGTTGAAAAACTTGTGGCAGCTTCTGCCCCTTCCATGATTCTCACTTTTTCTTCAAAGGCTTGTACTGTCGGGTTCGTATTTCTTCCGTAGATATGTCCCGGTTTTTTTCCAGTCGCAACATCATACCATTCGTCCATGTCATCATAGTTGTAAGCGACACTTACCACGACCGGAACTTGTGTGGCTCCATGCACTAATACGTCTTTTTCTCCTGACCATACAGCTTGTGTACCCATGTTCACTTTTTTGTTACTCATAAAATACCCCTCCAATGTTTTTATCTAATAAAAGATTTTTTGCCTGTTACCAGCTGTTCATAGGCAAAGCGCGCGATGACTGTATCTTGCACCCCAGTGCCTGTCAAATCGCAGACGGTTATTTGCCCATGATCGGTTCTTCCTGTTTTTGTACCTGTGATGATTTCTCCCAGTTCTATAATGTTTGCCTCTTCATCTATGATTCTCTTATCTTTTGCGTGATGCAGCTCACCTAATCGGAAACATTGAGATTTGACATCACAAGCGATCAAATCCGCCTTACTAAAAATGTTTTCATCCAGTTCCTGCTTATGCTCGGCATCAGATCCCATCGCCGTAATATGAAGACCCGGATGCAGCCATTCGGCTTTAATCAATGGTGAAGTGGCAGGAGTTGTTGTGATTACAATTTCACTCATTTTGACCACTTCTTCCGGGCTTTTGGCGACAATGACCTTTTTCCCTAATTTCGCTTCCATTTCAACAGCATAGTTTTTTGCGGCTTCATCTTTGCGACCATAAACATAGATCGTCTCAAATTGCCTTATTAGTGAAAGTGCTTCAATCTGGTACCTGGCTTGGGTTCCGGTACCTATGACACCGACACTTTCAACGTCCGGTTTCGCCAAATACTTTGCAGCAATGGCACCGGCCGCCGCGGTTCTTACATCGGTCAAATAGCCATTATCAAGCAAGATGGATTGGGCAAGCCCTGTTTTCGTGCTGAACAGGAGCATCATGCCGCTCAGGCTCGGAAGGCCGATCGACGGATTGTTGAAAAAACCTGAAGATATTTTGATTGCAAACGAATCCAAACCTTTTATATAAGCTGTTTTTACATCAACTTCTCCATTGTTTTCCGGAATATCAACCCGCATAATCGGTGGCAGGGTGACCATTCCACTTGCCAATGCCGCAAAACCTTCCTCCACAATTTCAATTGCTTTTAAATTCAATCCGACCAATTGCCGAATCTCTTCTTCTTGGAATATTTTCATAGCATTCACCACTTAATAAACATTTGTAGCATTCTTTACAAATAATTTTCTTGGGAAGTTTGCAAATACTTCGATTCCATTCTCCGTCACTCTGAACGATTCACTCAGTTCAACCCCATAATCATCCAGCCATATTCCCGGAATGCAATGGAAAGTCATATTCGGCTCGAGTACGGTTTTATCTCCCGGCCGCAAGCTTGCAGTGTGTTCACCCCAATCAGGAGGATAATTTAATCCCATTGAGTAACCGATACGGGATTCTTTTTCAAATCCGCTTTTTGCAATCGTTTTTCTCCAGACTTCCTCGACTTCTTCACAAGTGACACCCGGTTTAATGAAATCCAGTGTCGCATTCAATCCTTCGATCACAACGTCCGCCAAATATTTGACCTTTGGATCGGGTTCTCCGATAAATACGGTCCGTGATAATGGAGAATGGTATCGATTATAACAACCTGCCAATTCCAAAATGACCGGTATTCCGGATTTGTATTTTTCATCTGTCCAAGTCAAATGGGGAGTTGATGTCTTTTTGCCGGATGGAAGTAATGGCATAATCGCCGGGTAATCCCCGCCAAACTCTTCCGTTCCGCTGATTTGGGCATGCATGATTTGCGCCACTACATCACATTCGCGAACGCCTTCTTCAATCGCATCAATGCCGGTTTGCATCGCCTTTTCCACAATCTTTGCGGCCTTCCTCATATATTCAATTTCTTTATCCGATTTGATAATGCGCACATAATTCACTAATGAAGTCGCATCCACAAAAGTGGCCAGTGGGAGTCCAAGTTTTAATTGCGTATAACACTTTGCTGTAAAATAGTAAGTATCCATTTCAATACCAATCGTTGCATTCGACTTTCCAATTTCTTTTAATATGTTGCAAACGAAATCCATTGGATGCCTTTCAGTGGATTGAACATAATGGTCCCGGTAAGGAATGATGTGGTTTTCATTCAACCAGGTCGTAACTTTGGCACCATTTGCATCTTGGCCTCTTCCAATCCAGAATGGCTCTTCATCATCCAGAAGTACAATTAAACATTGATGCACATAAAACGACCATCCGTCATAACCGGTTAAATAATTCATATTGGCCGGATCGGTCACCACCAGCACTTCTATCCCTTTTTCCTGCATCCTTTCTTTTGTTTTTCTTAACCGCGTTTGATACTCTGATATGTCAAATATCGCCATTCTACAAAACTCCCTTCCATATCCTCATTGCGATGAATGATTTGTTAATTGAATGGTAAGTTATCTGACATTTCAGAACAATGCGTCAACTTGTATGAAATTTTTAGACAATTTATACTATTGAGATTTTTGATATTTTTTTATACATTTTTTTCAAAACCGAATAGAAATACGTAAGATTCCATTACACAATATGTTAGAATACTTAACATAGGGGAAGGGGCAGTCGAATTTATGGCAAAATTATTAAATGTACGAATCAATGAAAGTAAGGAAATTACATTGCAAAATGTTTGGCAGGCTAAAAAAAATTTAGCTTCCCATATTAACAAAACACCTTTAATCTTTTCACCCAAACTTTCAAATTTAACGAACTCTGAAGTCTATTTAAAATATGAGCATTTGCATGAAAGTCGCTCATTTAAAATGCGCGGTGCTTTTAATGCCATTTCCAACTTGTCCCCCGCTCAGAAATCCCGGGGCGTGACGACATTTTCCACAGGAAACCACGGATTCGCTGTAGCACTGGCAGCCAAAAAATTAGGAATACGCGCAGTGATTTGTGTATCCAAACATGTTCCAAGGGCGAAAATTGAAAAAATCAAGAGTTTGGGCGCAGAGTTGGAAATTTACGGAGATGGACAGGATGATGCAGAGCAACGCTGTTATGAACTCGTTAAAGAAAAAGGGTTGACGGTTATCCCGCCCTTTGATCATCCGGAAGTAATTGCAGGCCAAGGAACCATCGCTCTTGAAATCCTTGAAGAATTGCCGGATGTCAATTGTGTCATTGGAGGTTTATCCGGGGGAGGGCTGCTTTCCGGTATTGGTTTGGTGATGAAAACCACGAATCCGGACATAAAAGTGATAGGTTTATCCATGGAAAAAGGAGCGGCAATGTTTGAAAGTTTAAAAAGAGGAAAACCGGTGACCGTTCGCGAGGAACCGACCCTGGCAGACAGCCTGTTGGGCGGCATTGGGGAAAAGAATCAATATACATTTAAAATGGTTCAACAATTTGTCGACCAATCCATCTTAGTGGAGGAAGAAGCGATCAAAAAAGGCATGGCTTATTTATACAAGGAACATAACATTGTCGTAGAAGGAGCGGCAGCCATCGGTATCGGGGCCATATTAAACAATGCGATTTCACTTGAAGAAAACACAAAAAACGTCATTATCATTTCAGGATGCAACGTTGATTTGGATGCACACGCAAATGCCATAGAAGCATATTTATAACTTTCTATTCGAAACATCAAGGGGGAATCTTATGCAATTTACAATCAGAGATTTGTTGTCCATTCCACTTTTTTCAACCGCAAAACTATTATCTGCTAACAATATCATTTCTTCACAAGTAATCGAATCTGTTACCGTTATGGAAATTCCCGTTGAAGACTTCATCAAAAAGAACGAACTCGTTTTAACAACCGCCATTGGATGCGGGAACAATCCCGACTTATTTCTTACATATGTCAAAGATGTTCACTCCTCGAATGCTGCCGGAATGGCGATAGCAGTCGGGGGGCATGTCCAATATATCCCGGAAGAAGTGATTGAATACTGCAAATCCGTAAATTTCCCTCTTATTGAACTACCGTGGGAAATGCGCTTTTCGGATATTCTCAAAGTCATTTTAGAACAGTTGAACAGTTGGGAACAACAATCCATTGATAAAGCGGATACTCTCCAAAGAGAGCTTTTAAAACTTTATTTGGATAACTATCCTCTCGAAGAAGTTTTAACATTTTTATCGAAAGAATTTCAGATGGAAGTGGAATTGAAATACAAGGAACAAATAGAAAATGACACAATACAACAAATCTCCGAGACATCGTACACCGATCAACCCGCCATCATCCGGTACGATAACGGAAAGTTTTTGCAAATCGTCCCTATCAGCCCTTTATTGGATCAATCTTCAAGCTTTCTTATTTTTAAATCAAGAAAATTAAATGCGAAACCCATTTCCGCTTTAATTTTAAATAATATCGTAACCATTTTGACGTTATGGATTCAAAAAGAAATGGCGTCAATGATTTCCAAAAATAAAGAAAAAAAAGAATATATTAAAACCCTTTTAAACGGAAGCTGGACAAAAAAAGAAGATTTCATTAACCAAGGGAAAAAATTCGGATTCGAAGTGGATCTTCCTTACATTTGTATTGTCGGTTCTCCGGAAAAATTGAAGGAATTTTATATTGTCCATAAAAAAGAGCACATACATGAAATGGAGAAAGATTTTAAAAGAACCTTCTCAGAAATTTTAGAGAATGTCAGCAAAAAATTAAATAAGCATCTCATTTACACATTCAAAAGGGACTTGACCATCATTTTCCTGGAATGCAAATCTTCAGAGGCAGACCGGGAAGTGAACCACTTTTTAGATATGATTGACAGTTATGTGAAAAAAAATCAACTGCCAACCATTTCATGGGGAATTGGGGAAAACCATACCGGAAACTTAATGTTTCATTTAGGTTATAAAAATGCCCGCACTGCCCTGGAGATCGGAAGAAATCATAAAGGGCCCGGAACTAGGAACACTTTTGCAAGTACAGGCATTTACCACCTATTGATTTCCTTATCCAATAATTCCATGTCCACCGAATTGATGCACTCAACGATAGGTGCAATTGCCGCTTACGATAAAAATAACGGATTGGATTTGATCAATACCCTTTCGACCTATATTTACCATCAGGGCAATGTCAGTCAAACCGCCAGGGCGCTATCTCTCCACCGTCAATCTTTATTATACCGTTTAAGAAAAATAGAAGCCTTGACGAATCGGTCTTTAAACGATCCTGATGATATCTTCTTACTCCAACTTTGTTTAAAATTGTGGTCTGTTCGTTTCGAAAATAACGACTCATATGCTGTTGCCGAATAACCGCCTGTACGAAAAGGGGGAAATGAAGCCATTCATTTCCCCCTTTTTAATTTTGCCACTATGGCAATAAAATTTATCCCCTCTATCCTTTCCCGATATCACCATTCCGTCATAACAAAAAAGGGCGCCTAAAAAGACGCCCTCTTTCATTACACATTATTTTGAAATGATATGGATAGGATTGCCTAGAAGGACTTCGGCAGTTTCCATTGTGATTTCGCCCAATGTTGGGTGTGGATGGATTGTAAGCGCGATATCTTCAGCAGTCATGCCGCCTTCGATGGCCAAGCAGATTTCTGAAATCATGTCGGATGCACCCGTACCAACGATTTGTCCGCCGATGATAAGGCCATCTTCTTTACGCGCAACAAGTTTCACAAATCCTTCTGTTTGATTTAATGCTAAAGCACGGCCGTTTGCAGCAAATGGGAATTTTGCCACTTTCACTTCGATGCCTTCCGCTTTTGCTTGTTCTTCTGAATATCCTACAGACGCCATTTCCGGATCTGTGAAGCAAACCGCAGGAATTGCCAAATAATCCACAACAGATTTGTGTCCGGCAATTGCTTCCGCAGCCACTTTACCTTCATAAGAAGCTTTGTGGGCAAGCTGTGGACCAGGCACGATATCACCGATCGCATAAATGTTAGGAATATTTGTGCGGCATTGTTTGTCCACTTTGATTAAGCCTCTTTCGCCAAACTCGATGCCGATTTGTTCAAGACCAAGTTCATCTGTATTCGGTCTGCGTCCTACTGTCACAAGCACGTAATCCGCTTCCACTTTTTTCTCTTCGCCGTTCACTTCATAAGTGACGATGACACCATTTTCTGTTTCTTCCACACCTTTGGCAAGAGCGTTCACTTCAATTGTCACGCCTTTTTTCTTCAGACCTTTTTTCACGATTTGAGTCATTTGTTTCTCGAATCCGGCTAAGATGTCGCTTGCCCCTTCAAGAATCGTTACTTCTGTGCCGAAGTTTGCATAAGCAGTACCTAATTCTGTACCGATGTAGCCACCGCCGATAACCACCAATTTTTTAGGCAGTTCTTTCAGATTCAATGCGCCAGTGGAGTTCAATACGCGATCAGAATATTTGAATGTTGGGATTTCCACAGGACGTGAACCTGTCGCAAGGATGGCATTTTTAAATTTGTATGTTTGAGCTTGATCACCGTTCACAACGCGAACCGTATTGGCATCAACGAAATATGCTTCACCTTTGATAACATCCACATTATTTCCTTTTAATAGGCCGGCTACCCCGCCAGTCAATTTTTTCACTACGCTGTCTTTGAATGCTTGCACTTTTGAAAAATCAAGTTTGACATCAGAAACGATAACACCCATATCTTCTGAATGTTTCGCCTGCTCATAGCGATGGGCAACTGAAATTAACGCTTTTGAAGGGATACATCCTACGTTTAAGCAAACGCCGCCCACTTCATTTTTTTCCACAACTGTCACTTTTTGTCCAGTTTGTGCCGCACGAATCGCTGCAACATATCCACCAGGACCTGCACCAACTACCAGTGTGTCGATTTCAATTGGAAAATCTCCTACTACCATCTGTTACGCCTCCATTAATAAAAGTTCTGGATCACTGATTAATCGTTTTAAGTAATTTAATGCATTTTGAGCCAATGCTCCATCGATCAATCGATGATCAAAGCTCAAAGATAATGCTAACATAGGTGCTGCTATAATTTCACCTTCTTTTATTATAGGCTTTTCTGAAATTCTTCCAAGCCCCAAAATTGCGATTTCCGGATGATTAATGACCGGCGTAAACCATTGGCCTCCAGCAGATCCTATATTCGTGATGGACATGGAGCCGCCCTTCATTTCATTCGGAGCCAGTTTGCCTTCGCGCGCTTTTGTTGCCAATTCATTAATTTCTGACGCCAGGGCAAAAATGGATTTTCTGTCGGCGTGTTTGATCACTGGTACAAGAAGCCCTCGTTCAGTATCTGCAGCGATTCCTATATTATAGTAATGTTTTTGGATAATTTCTTCCGTCGCATCGTCGAAGGAACGGTTGAATTCCGGAAATTCTTTCAGCACCGCCACCAACGCTTTGACCACGTAAGGCAGATACGTCAGCTTGATTCCTTTTTCCGCTGCGATGTCTTTGAATTTTTTGCGGTGTGCCACCAATTTTGAAACATCCACTTCGTCCATCAGTGTCACATGAGGAGCTGTTTGTTTGGAATGTACCATCGCTTTCGCAATGGCTTTGCGGATTCCTGAAATTTTTTCCCTAGTTTCCGGGAATTCGCCCTCCAATACCGGAACTTGCGGAGTTTTTGCCGGCACTTCTTCTTTTTCCCCATGAACTTCCGGAGCTTCCTGAACTTTTTGGCCGCCTTCGATAAATCGGATAACGTCTTCTTTCAAAATACGGCCGTTTTTGCCTGTTCCTTGGACTTGGCGAATGTCGACTCCCTGCTCCCTTGCAAATTTGCGGACTGAAGGCATCGCAATGACGCGTGTAGCCACTTCTTCTTTAGCCGTTTGTGATGCTACTTGTTCTTTCGCATCTTCCACTTTTCCATCTTCCGCAGTTGCTTGCACCTGCTCTTTCGTCTCCTCTTCCGCATGCACGTCGCCTTTAAATTGCATATTTTCATATCCTGGTGCATCAAAACGGATGAGCACATCACCAACAACCGCGACAGTTCCTTCTTCCACTAAAATTTCTTCAACTTTTCCGTCCACCGGGGAAGGAATTTCCACAACCGCTTTATCATTTTGGATTTCACATAAAATGTCGTCCTCTTTCACTTCATCCCCAGGTTTTACAAACCATTTCACGATTTCACCTTCGTGAATTCCTTCGCCGATATCAGGCATACGAAATTCAAACGCCATACCATTCACCCTTTCTCCCACTAGAATGTCAATACTTTTTTCGCTGTTTCGATTATGTCTTTATAATTCGGCAACCAAACATTCTCCGCTTGCGGGAATGGATAAACCGTATCCGGAGCCGCCACCCGAAGCACCGGTGCTTCCAGACTTAACACAGCTCTCTCCATAATTTCCGCTACGACATTTGCCGCGATCCCCGCCTGTTTTTGCGCTTCTTGGACAACAATCGCCCGGTTCGTTTTTTCAACGGAAGCCACGATTGTTTCAACATCAAGCGGCTGCACTGTACGAAGGTCCACCACTTCCACGGAGTATCCTTCTTTCTCCAATTCTTCCGCCGCTTTCAAACTTTCATGCACCATGAGTCCATACGCAAAAATGGATAAATCTTTTCCTTCACGTTTTACGTCCGCTTTGCCGATCGGAATTGTATATTCTTCTTCCGGCACTTCTTGACGGAAGGAACGATATAATTTCAGATGTTCCAGGAAAATCACCGGATCATTATCGCGAATGGCGGAAATCAACAATCCTTTGGCATCGTAAGGAGTTGAAGGAATGACCACTTTTAATCCCGGTTGTTGCGCCATCAATCCTTCCAAACTATCAGAGTGCATTTCAGGAGTTTGCACACCGCCTCCAAATGGCGAACGAATGGTGATTGGCATATTAAATGTTCCGCCAGTACGGTAACGATAACGGGCCATTTGACCGCTGATGGAATCCATCACTTCATAGACGAAACCGAAGAACTGGATTTCCGGAACCGGACGGAATCCCTGCAAAGCAAGTCCGATCGCTAGCCCTCCAATTCCTGATTCAGCAAGAGGAGTATCAAATACCCGGTCCACGCCAAATTCTTTTTGCAAACCTTCCGTTGCCCGGAACACCCCGCCGTTGACGCCGACGTCTTCCCCGAACACCAACACATTTTCATCATTTCTCAATTCCGTTCTTAACGCATCCGTAATCGCCTGAATCATTGTCATTTGTGCCATAGGTTATTTCAACTCCTTTGCTTTATAAATCTCATATTGCTCTTTTAGATGGGATGGAAGTTCTTCATGCATGATGGAAATTAAATCCGTCACTTTTTGTTTAGGAGCTTCATCCGCTTTTTTGATCGCTTCTTTTATGTCATTTTTCGCCTTTTCAATCACTTCTGTTTCTTTCTCTTCAGACCAGAGCCCTTTGCTTTCCAAATATTTGCGGAAGCGCACAATCGGGTCTTTTTTCGCCCATTCATCATCAATTTCGGCTGTGCGGTAGCGCGTTGGATCATCACCGGACATTGTATGAGGACCATAACGGTAGCAAACCGTTTCAATCAACGTTGGTCCTTCCCCAGCCACCGCGCGATTGCGGGCATCTTTCGTCGCCACATAAACCGCAAGCGGATCCATTCCATCCACTTGCACACAAGGGATACCTGCCGCGATTCCTTTTTGTGCAAGCGTTTTTGCTGCTGTCTGGATTTCCCGCGGAGTGGAGATGGCATATTGGTTGTTTTGAATAAAGAAGATCGCCGGCGCTTTGAAGGCGCCTGCAAAGTTGATGCCTTCATAGAAGTCGCCCTGTGATGATCCGCCATCGCCTGTATACGTCACCGCCACATTTTTTCCTCCGCGCTTCTTAATTCCCAACGCCACACCGGCTGTTTGGATATATTGGGCACCGATAATGATTTGAGGAGGTACAATATTCAACCCTTCCGGTATTTGGTTTCCGATAAAATGGCCGCGGCTGAACAAAAATGCTTTCCATAACGGCAAACCATGCCATACGATTTGTGGCACGTCCCTATAACCAGGCAAAATCCAGTCATCTTTTTCCAATGCGTAATGGGAAGCGATTTGGGAAGCTTCCTGTCCTGCAGTAGGTGCATAGAAACCGAGCCGTCCTTGTCTATTCAGGGAAATGGATCGCTGGTCTAAAATTCTTGTATAAACCATGCGAGTCATCAATTCTACTAAATCTTCATCTGATAATTTCGGATCATATTCTTCGTTCACGATTTCTCCGTTTTCATTCAGAATTTGAAACATTTCAAATTTACTTTCCACATCTTGTAATACGCCCTTTGGATCAAAAATTTTCTCACTCATAGAACACCTCTCCTTTAACTGTATTAGTTTTCGCGACCCAAAAAACTGATACAACCTGCAATTAATTACAGTATATATTACCAATACACAATCGGTCAATTATTGTTTTTTCTTTTTAGGTCACAATTTTTCTAGTTTGCTATACTAAAAGGATTTCCCTCTCTGTTGTAATACAAAAATGTATTGTATTATAACAGTTTAAAAAATTAGACAAAATTAACATGTTATGTTCAAAAAACTTTTTTCATTCACGAATTCATTATCGCCTATGAAAGGCATATAATATTCATTGGTCCATTTATTAGAAAAAGAAAATGACATATGATATTTTTATACTGAAGAACTTTAATTTTTGATAGAGAAATTGAAAGGGAGTAAAAGATGATTTTAATGAAAGACATTGTCCGTGAAGGGCATCCTGCCTTAAGAACAAGAGCGGAAGAAGTGAAATTCCCGTTAAGTGATGAAGAACGCAAAACAGCAGAAGACATGCTGCAGTTTTTAAAAAACAGCCAAAACCCGGAATTGGCTGAAAAATATGGCCTTCGCTCCGGAATTGGTCTTGCCGGAAACCAAATCAATTTCTTAAAAAGAATCTTTGCCATTCATATAGAACAAGAAAACGGAGAACCTTTGAGCTTTATCGCAGTAAATCCGAAAATTGTCAGCCATTCCGCCGAAAAAACTTATTTGCCTCAGGGAGAAGGATGTTTATCTGTTGACCGCAGCGTCCCTGGCTATGTCCCTCGCTACGCACGGATTACCGTAAAATTTTACACATTGGATGGGGAAGAGAAAAAATTGCGCCTGCAAGGTCTACCGGCCATTTGTTTCCAACATGAATTGGACCATTTAAATGGCGTGATGTTTTATGATCACATCAACAAAGAAGATCCATTTGCCCCAATCCCGAACGCCTTGCCATTGGAAGCGGAAGAAGAGGAATAATCAAAACCACCCGTGTGAACGGGTGGTTTGTTCTGCGGCTAGAAGCCTTTATTACTGGCCAACCCCTAAAGGGGCATCGAATGGTTCGCCAACCGCACTACTTTTCCAGCTGACCCTTAAAGGGTCTCTTTTATTTTTTCCTCGATTTTCTTTTTATCTCTTCACCTGTAAATGGATCAATAAATTCTTCCATACTGAGTTGATCCGCAATGATATCATCTTGTATTTGATTTCGAATATATTCTTCTATTACCTTTTTATTTCTGCCTACCGTATCCACATAAAATCCTCTACACCAAAATTTTCTGTTTCCATATCGATATTTTAAATGGGCATGTCGATCGAATATCATTAAACTACTTTTTCCTTTTAAATATCCCACGAATGATGAAACACTTAATTTCGGTGGAATACTAACCAACATATGTATGTGGTCTTTACATGCGGTAGCTTCAATAATTTCTACACCTTTTCTTTCACATAGTTGTCTTAATATTTGTCCTATATCTTTCTTTATCTTTCCATAGATTATCTGTCTTCTATATTTTGGCGCAAATACAATGTGATACTTACAATTCCATTTAGTATGTGCTAAACTATTTATGTCAGAAGACATAATAGGTCCCTCCTTGATACCAAAATTTGGTTGGCGAACCAAAATTTATTTTAGCATCAAGTGGGATCTTTTTTAATACCTCGCTATAAGCTATACGGAGAGGCTGGGACATAACTAATAAAGTGAACGAGCTGCAAAAAAAATTTTTTGTAAAAAATT